>JBEKUQ010000465.1:0-3456 GCA_049514835.1 Verrucomicrobiota bacterium
GCCATTTTAATAATCGTATTGATTGCCGCGGGGATTGGCGGCGGTGTCTGGTGGTATCTGCACCAGGCTCCGGCCACCCCGCCCGCCGCTGACAAACCGGCGGATGCCGCCGAGGGCACCCATGTCACCCACGACGAGCAGGGCAACACCGTGATCAGCATAAGCGACGAGGACCAGTCGGACGCGGGGATCGTCCTTGGCCATCCGACGGCGGGAACGTGGAGCCGGGAGGTCAAGGGCTACGGGCGCGTGGTGGATCCGGCTCCGCTGGCGGCCTTGGTCAACGAACTGGTTTCGGCGCAGGCCGCCGCCTCGGCCACCGCGCTGGAATGGGCGCGGCAAAGAACCTTGAGCGCGCAAAGCAACACCTCGGCGCGCGTCTTCCAAGCCGCCGAAGCCGCCGCCCAGCACGACCAGCTTGCCATCCAATCCGTCCGCGACCGCCTGACGCTGGCCTGGGGCGCGACGCTGGCGGGGCGGGAGGATTTGACCAATTTTGTTAAATTATTGACAGCGCGCCAGGCGGTGCTGCTGCGCGTGGATTTGCCGGGCGGCGAGAGCCTGCCCACCCCGCCCCCCGGCGCGCGCGTGGTCACCTTGTCCGGCAGAACGACCCAGGCCGGGTTCGTCAGCCCGGTGACGGAGGTGGACCCGCTGATTCAAGGCCAGGGATTCATTTTTTCCATCCAGCCCAATGAGCTTGCCCTGGCCCCGGGCCAAGCCGTGACCGCGTGGCTGCAAATACCGGGCGACCCGCTGGCGGGAGTCATCATCCCGCGCGACTCGGTGGTGCGGCTGGAAGGGGCGGGATGGGTTTATGTGATGAACAAGGACAAAGGCGGGGAAGCCTTCACCCGCAAGAAGATCCCGTTGGACCGGCCCACGGACAACGGATGGTTTGTGGAGGCAGCCGCGGGAGGCGTCAAGACGGACGATTATATTGTCATCACGGGGGCGCAAACCCTCCTTTCCGAAGAACTCAAAGCGTCGCTTTCGCCTGACTGACCGCGCCCATGCTCAACTGGATCGTTCATTTTTCCTTGCGGTATCGCAGCGTGGTCGTCGTGCTGGCCTGCCTGCTGACCGGCTACGGAATTTACACCGCGGCCCATGCCAAGCTGGATGTGCTGCCCAATTTCGTCCCGCCCGAGGTGGAGGTGGAAACCGAAGCGCCGGGGCTCTCGCCCGAGCAAGTCGAGATTCTCGTCACCCGGCCGCTGGAAAGCACGATCAACGGTTTGGGGAACATGGCCGCGTTGCGCTCCGAATCCATTGCCGGGTTGTCCGTCATCATGGCCATTTTCCATGAAGGAACGGATATTCGCGTTGCCCGCCAAATGCTCAACGAGCGCCTGGTGGAAACGGCCGGCCAATTGCCCGCCGGCGTGGGGCGTCCCACCATGTCGCCCATGACCTCCGCCACCATGGACCTGCTGAAGATCGGCTTGATTTCCACCAACCTTTCCCCGATGGAACTGCGCTCGCTGGCCGACTGGGTTGTCAAACCTAGAATGCTTTCCATCCCGGGCGTCGCCCGCTGCATTGTCTATGGCGGCGAGGTCCGCCAATTCCAAATCCAGGTCCAGCCCGACCTTCTCGTCGCCCGCGGCCTCTCCCTGACCGAGGTGGTCAACGCGGCCCGCGAAGCCACCGGCGTGGTCGGGGCCGGCTTTGTGGAGAACGCCAACCAGCGCGTCCTCATCCAGGCGGAAGGCCAAACCGTCACGGCGGAAGCCATCGGCGAGGTGGTCGTTTCGCAGAGCCAGGGCCAGAGCATCCGGCTCAAGGACGTGGCGGTGGTGAAGGAGGCCGGCGCGCCCAAATTCGGCGACACCCTCATCATGGGCCAGTCCGGGGTCTTCATGTCCATGGGCAGCCAGTACGGCGCCAACACCATGGACGTGACCCTGGCGGTGGAAGCCGCGTTGAAGGACATGCAGCCGCTCTTCGACCGCGAACAAATCAAGCTGTATCCGCGTCTCCATCGTCCGGCCACCTTCATCGAAAATTCGCTGCATAACATCAATCATTCCCTTTACCTCGGCGCGATCATGGTGGCGGTGGTGCTCTTTTTGTTTCTCGGCCATTTCCGCACCGCCTTCATTTCGCTCACCGCCATTCCGCTGTCGCTCCTCGCCGCCATCATTCTGCTGGATAAATTTGGCGTCACCCTCAACACCATCACCATCGGCGGCCTGGCCATTTCCATCGGGGCGGTGGTGGACGACGCTATTATTGACGTGGAGAACATTTTCCGGCGGCTGCGGGTGAACCAGGCGCTCGGCCGGCCCCATTCCAACTTCAAAGTGACCCTGGACGCCTGCACGGAAGTTTATAGCGCGGTGGTTTATGCCACCTTTATCGTGGCGCTGATCTTCCTGCCGGTGCTCACGTTGACGGGATTGGTGGGAAGCTTCTTCGCCCCGCTGGCCCTGAGCTACATCCTCGCGATCATGGCCTCGCTGGCGGTGGCGCTGACCGTCACCCCGGCCCTCTCCCTGCTGTTTTTTTCCAAAGGCGTCAAACATACCGAGGATCCGCTGGTGCAGCGCTGGGTCAAATCGGCCTACCGGATCATCCTGGGCTTTGTTTCCCGCTGGCCGCGCACGCTCCTGGCCATCGGAGTGGCGCTGTGCGTCGGGTCGTTTTTCCTCATCCCCAGTTCCAACGGCGAATACCTGCCTGATTTTCGCGAAGGGCACTTTGTCCTCCAGATTCAGGCCATCCCCGGAACTTCGCTGCCGGAAATGTTGCGCCTCGGCGGCCAGCTCACCAAGCTGCTGCTGGCGAAAAAGGAGATAGACACGGCCGAAATGCAAGTCGGCCGCGCCGAACAAGGCGAGGATACCTGGGAGCCGAACCGCTGCGAGTTTCACGTCGAATTGAAAAAGGACATTCCGGGCAAGGTGCAGGCCAAGCTGATGGACGATCTGCGCGACATGCTGGCCGGTTTCCCCGGCATCCAGGGCGAGGTCGTCACCTTCCTGGGCGACCGCATCAGCGAAACCATCACGGGCGAATCCGCCCCGGTGGTGGTGAACGTCTATGGCGACGACCTGGACATCATTGACGAGAAGGCCCGCGAGATTGCCCAGGTGCTCCATGCCGTGCCCGGCGGCACCAATGCCCAGGTCAAATCGCCGCCCGGCGGTCCCCGCATGGCGGTGCGCCTGCGCACGGAGCGTTTGACGCAACTCGGTTTTCGCCCGGTGGAAGTCCTCGAAGCCGTCCAGACGGCCTTCGCGGGCACGATTGTCGCCCAGGTTCACCAGGGCAGCCAGGTGACCGATGTCAATGTCATCCTGGACCCCGCCGAGCGGCGCGAACCGGAGCAGGTCGGCTCGCTGCTGCTGAAGAACGCGGCCGGGCTGGTCATGCCGTTGGGGGAGCTGGCTGACGTATATTTGACAACAGGCCGCTACACCATCATGCATGACGGCGCCAGCCGCCGGCAGG
>JBEKUQ010000466.1:0-3455 GCA_049514835.1 Verrucomicrobiota bacterium
CTGGAAATCCGTCCGTCGGTCGAGAAGGCGCTCCGAAAAATCCGGGACGCGAAAAAGCAACAACGGCTGGACGACGCATTCAACAAGCTCGCGGAAAATCCCCGGCGGATGGGTGCGGAAAAAATGGCCGGATTTCATAATCGTTATCGCTTTCGCGTCGGAGATTACCGGATCATTTACGAAATTCACGATGCGGTTCTGCTGGTTTTGATTTTGGCCATCGGTGACCGCAAAGAGATTTATCGTTGAACCGGCCGGGTTTCGGGCGGCCAGAGATAGCCTGGGGCCTGGCTTTGGCCGTCGTCGGCCGCAATGGCGTCAATAACAATTCCAGGGTCCACCATCCAGATTTTCAGCGTGTGCAGGCCGGGGCCGGCCACCGCGTGGGAACTGGAGCCAAAGGCCGCGTTGCGCAACACGTCCTCCTGCCAGCGGCGGTCGGTCTCGCTCGTGGAAACGGGCAAGGCCACCACGGCGGGGGCTTCGTCGTCGAGGCCGATGGCGTAGCGCTGGGGGCTGCCGGTCTCGACGGAAAAAGTCGGGAGGGCGCGCACGATGAAATGCCAGTTGCCGGGATGCCGTACCCAGATTTTGAATTGCAGGGAGGGAGACTCGGCGAGGATCTTTTGCGCCTCGGTGCGGACGGGCGCCAGGGTCGGGAAAACGGAAACCGCGCTGCCATTGTAGCCGAGGCCGCGGACGGTCTGCCAGTTGGCGTCCAGACCGGGCAAAAACGCCGAGGCGTGCGCCGCCTGGGCGACGATGTGGTGGTTGTCCTCCACAAACTCGGCCGCCCGCATCGGGGCGATGTCAGCGGGGTTGAAGAGGCTGAGCAGCACGGCCAGCGGCGCCTGGTTGGAGGAGGCGAACCGGACATAGCCGCGCACGTCCTCGCCCGCCGGCGCGCGCCCCCAGTCAATTGTAATCCAGACGCGCGCCTCCTGTCCGCCGGCGCTTTGGCTGGGCAGAATCCAATCCGCGCCGGGGACGGCCGTCCAGAGCAGCGGCGCGGTGCCGGCGTTGAAAACATCCACGAAGTAAGAGCGACGCGTCAATTTGCTGAACTGGGGCAATACGTTGGTCGAGACAGCGCCCTCCGGGCTGGCGAAGACGGCGTGATCGGCCCCTTCGAGGACAAGGCCGAGCCGGGCCGGCGCCAAGGGCCGTTCCGGCGCCGGAGTTTTAGGCAGCGCGAAGACCGCCTGGGCGCGGGGATTGTCCGACATGATGTGGCGCCATTTGCCGCCGGCGGTGCGGTTGTTGTAAATGTCCGTCTGACGGGCAATTTCGTTTTGCGCGCTCTGGGCCTGGACCAGAAGTTGCGGATCGGGCGGGCGGCCCATTTTTGCGAAGGTCTGATAGCGGCTGAGGGCGAGCCACTTTTCATTCATGAGGAGGGAGCCTATGACGGGATAGCCGAGAAGCTCGAAGAACGCGTCCTGCATTTCCGGCGGCAGTTGCCCGGCCAGGGCGGCGGTGCGCGCGCCGAGGGCGCGCCAGGATTGCAGGCGTTGTTCGGCTTCATCGCCGTTGGCGGTGCTGGAAAAAATCGCGCCGCCGGGGGACGCCATGTGTTCCGGTTTGCGCTGGAAGTTGAGCCGGTTGTATTCGGCGAAAAGGCCGGAGATTTCGGCGGCGCGGCCGGGACCGAAATCGCGGGCGAACTGCTGCTCCATCAACCGATCGGTGTTGGAAGCGTTCCAGGAACGGGGATTCCAGGCGAGCTTGAGGAAAAATTCGATGTCCATCTCGGCGGGCTTCAAATCGCCGACGTTGAGAACCCACACTTTGTTGGCGCCGTAGTCGAAGGCCTTGGACATTTCCTCGCCGATCAGGGCGGGCGGGGTGGAGCAAAGCCAGAGATAATCCTGGGGCTGGCCCCAATAGGAAACATGGTAATACACGCCCGCGCCGCCGGGGCGCGCGCGCTCGCGGGCGTTGGAAAATTGGCGGACGTAACCGTAATTATCGTCGGGCCAGAGGAGGGTGATATCAGAGGGAATTTCGGGGGCGAGGCGGTAGAGATCGAGGACTTCCTTGTAGGGACAGAAGACTTGCGGGACGATGGAAAGATTGGTATTGACATGGCGGGCCAGCAAGCCGCGCTGGTCCTGGATGATCTGGACCAGCCGCGCGGCCTTCTCGGCCGGCGTGCCGCCGCCGGGCATGGCGCCGTCGCTGATGCCGCGCATCCCCAGGGTATAGACATTTTCAAAGCCGGCATTTTCCCGGACGCGCTGCTCCCAGTAATTGAGAACCCCCTCGCGGTTGAGGACATAGTTGTATTCGCCGTTTTTTTCGGGTTTCCATTCGTCCAGGTTGTCGCGGAGCATTTGCTCGCAATGGGAGGAGCCCATGACGATGCCGTAAAGGCCGGCGATTTCCTTGTTGGTGGGAAAAGAATTGAAAGCAGGAGTGCCCGGATGCATGGCCGGCCAGAGGTAATTGGCGCGCAAACGGAGGAGCAACTCGAATACCTTGGCGTAGGTGTTCGGGCCGATGTTGCCCGTGTCCGGCTCGAATGTTTTGGCGGCCCACGGTCGCAGCCCCCAATCCTCGTCGTTCAAAAAAATGCCGCGATACTTCACGGCGGGCGGGCCTTGTTGGAAGATTCCCTTGCGCAAGGCGAGGAAACTCTTTCGTTTGGGCGGCACGTCCGCCCACCAATACCAGGGGGAGACGCCGATCCACTCCGAGACCTGGTAGAGTCCGTAAATCGTCCCGCGCCGGTCGCTGCCGGCGATGACCAGGGCGGCGTCCACGCCGGACAGGGGATTTTCCACCACTTGCGCGAGGTAACTTTCCCACGCGCCGCGAATGCCGCCGGCCGGGATTTTCCCCGCGGCGGCCAGACCGTCAACCACGGCGCTGCGGCCGAGAGTGCCGGCGATGAGGAGGTTTTTGGCGCCCTCGGCATTTTGTGGCAGCGCCGGTTTGAGGCCGGTGACGCGGGCGATGTCGGCGGCCAAATCTCCGGCGGCGCGGAGGACGGCGGGGTCATCGTTGCTTTCCACAAAAATGGGGACGGCACTTTGCCCGTCGCAGAGAACGAAGACATCCGCTCCCGCGGAATCCACCAGGATGAGTTGGGCGAAGGCCGACCGCCCGGGCCAGAGCGCGGCGGCCAAAAGAAGCAAAAGGAGACAGGGACGAAAAAAAAGCATGACACGAACCGGATTCAAGAGGGCATTGAAGCCATTTTTGACCAAAACCGCAACAAAACTCACTGCACGGCAGTGTATCAATTCTTTCCTTGCATCTGCGGTCTGCGCCAGAAATTGGAACCCAACGGCGGCCCCCAGCTCATCCAGACCAAACGCGGCCTGGGCCTGGCGTTAAGCCGCGAATTTGCCGCCCTCTTGGGCTTTGCCCTGACCGCCTGCTTCACCGGGGAAAAGGCGTTGACCCTCTCTTTAAAGCGCAGTCCATAAATCTGCTTCCTTGACGTTTTCGAT
>JBEKUQ010000467.1:0-3453 GCA_049514835.1 Verrucomicrobiota bacterium
AGTTCACTTGGTTGTCATAGAAATCCACGCGGCCACGGTGAACGAAGCCGGATTCGTTGGCCAACTGCAATTCGCACGGCAGGGCGGCGCCCTGTCCGCCCGCGTCGAAGCCGGCTTGGGCGCGGTATTGGAGAAAGGCTTCCTCCGGCACGTCGAAGTAGCAATAGATGGGGGCCACGGAAACCAGGCTGGTCAGCGGCGTCATGCTGCCGGCCTGCACCAGATTGCCCACCGTCACCATCCGGCGGCTGATGCGCCCGGAGATGGGCGCGGTGATGCGGGTGTAATCCACGTTCAACTGGGCGGCCGCCTCGGCGGCGCTGGCCGAATGAAGGGCGTCCTCCGCTTCCCGCGCGGCCTTGGCGCGGCTGTCCAGTTCTTCGTCCGAAATGGCGTGCGTGCCGCGCAAGGACTCGGCGCGCTTGAGATCGTTGCGCGTCAGTTCCAGATGCGTCTCGGCCTGCTGGCGATTGGCCTGGGCGCGCTCCAGTTCCGCCTGATATGGCTTGGGATCAATCACAAAGAGCAGGTCGCCCGCCTTCACCTCCGCCCCGTCCTGGAAGTGGATCGAGTCAATGTAGCCGGAAACGCGCGACCGCACCTGGACTTCTTCCACCGCCTCGACGTGGCCGGGGTACTCATCCCAATTGGTCTCGGTCAGCAGGCGCGGGTGGGCTACCGTCACCTTGGGCGGAGGCGGGGGGGGGACTGGTTTCGGAGGCGCACAAGCGGTCAATACCGCCAGGGGGATCAGCCAGGCCGGCAGTTGGATCGTCATTCTCATATTGCGTTTATTGGTGAACATTTGCTAACTTAATGGGGAGCGGCCTCATGATTGGAAAAACAGGGCCAGCGCGCCGGGATTGTAATACGTGGCCAGGGCCTGGTCGGTCAGCCCCATGCCGCGCAGGACAAACCAGACCGATTGGTCGAGCAGTTTTTCGCGCGAAACCCGGTAATTGATGGCCGGGGTGGCGGGCAGATGAACCAGTGCCATCCAGGCCCCGACATGATAGGCGAAGCGGGCGCGATTGCCCGGCGTGATCGGGCTTTTCACCGCCTCTCCTGCGGCCGTGGCCGCCTCCAGGCACGCTTCCATGCGCGAGCAGTAACAATCGAACCGGCTCTGATAGACCAAGCGGGCAAAGGCGCCGTCTTCCAGCAAGCTCTTGAGCATGAGCCGGTGGCGCGTGTCCCATTCGATCGTCCCGACCGGCTTGCCCAGGACCAGGGCGCGCATCAAATAATAGACTAGATAGACCAGGGTGGAGCAGGAGGGTTTGAGGCCGGCCAGCTCTTGCGCGACCGGGTCGATGCCCTGGCAACTGAATTTTTGGATTTCACGGTAAAGGGCCTCCTTGCCGGGAAAATGTTTATACAGGAGCGGCTGGGAAACGCCGGCGGCCAGGGCCAAGTCCTTGGTGGTGGTCTCGGCATAGCCCCGCCGGGCGAAGAGCGGCAATGCCGCCGCCACAATCGCCCGCTTCCGGTCCTCCGCCGTCATGCGCCGTCGTTTCATGGGCGGCAAGGTTAGTGTTCACTAACCCAATGTCAATGTTTTTTTCGCGGCCCCCCGCCGGTCATGGGTGGTAGGGCGGGCCGTCCTCTGCCCGCCGAGGAAATGTGGTGCGGCCTCCGTTTGTCAATCATCGCCCGACGGCGGGTAGAGGACTGCCCGCCTTACCGCCCCGCCAGATAAGATTCCATCTGGTCAATGGCGGCGCTTTGCGCGGAAATGATCCAATTCACCATGTCGCCGATGGACACGAATCCCACCATGTTGCCCTCGTCTATCACGGGCAGATGGCGGATGTGCTTTTCCGTCATCAACCGCATGGCCTCTTCGATGGTGTGGTGGGAGGTGACGGAGAGGACCGGGGAGGAAATGATTTCGCGCACCGGGGTGGCGCGGGAGGATTTGCCTTCCAGGGCGATCTTGCGCGTGTAATCGCGCTCGGAAAAAATGCCGATGAGCCGTCCGCCCTCCATGACGGGAAGCGCGCCGATGTTCTTTTGGGCCAGGAACTGAATGGCTTCAAAGACGGTGGCGTTCGCGGAAATCGTCCAGACTGTGGAACCTTTGTGGTGCAGGAGGTTGCCGACCGTTGCATTGGTTATCATGTTGGTAAACTACATATGCCAGATTTTCGGCCTGATGCCAAGCAAAAAACTCCGGGTTTAATGTTTGGCGTTGGCGGAAGTTGCGGATAGCATGGCCGCTCTGTTGGCCGGCTGCCGGTTGGACGTCGCCGACCTTGAACCTGAAACTTGAATTTTGAACGCGCCCCAATTGCCCACTGTCATCGTCCGCCCGGGGGATGCCGACCGCATCCTGGCCGGCCATCCTTGGATCTACGCCGCTTCCATCCTTCGTCTGACCGCCCCCGCCGCCGATGGCAGCCTGGTGCAAATCAAGGACCATCGCCAGCGTTTCCTCGGCGTGGGCTTCTACAATGCCAGGTCCAAAATCCAGGTCCGCGTCCTGGCGCCGGAGCGGGTGGAGATCAACCGCGACTTTTTTATCGGCCGCATCCGGGCTGCGCTGGCCCTGCGCCAAAAACATCTTCCCAAGGCCGGCTCCTTTCGCGTCGTCAACGCCGAAAGCGATTTTCTCAGCGGCCTGATCGTGGACAAATACGCCGATGTTCTGGTCGTGCAAATATCTTCCCTTGGCATGGACCAGCGCAAGCCGCTCATCCTGGAGGCGCTGCAAACCATATTCTCCCCGCGCGCCATCGTGGAAAAGAGCGAGGCCTCCTTCCGCAGATTTGAGGGCATGGCCGAAAGCAACGGCCTCCTGGCCGGCGCGCTCGACGGCCCGGTCGCCGTGGAGATCAACGGGCTGCAATTCGAGGTGGACATCATGACCGGCCACAAAACCGGCCTGTATCTCGACCAGCAAAAGAACTACCAAACCGTGGCCGCCCTGGCCGGGGGCTGTCAAGTGTTGGATTGCTTCTGCTTCCTCGGCGGCTTTGCCCTGCACTGCGCCCGGGCTGGCGCCGCCCGCGTCCACGGCCTGGACCAAAGCCCGGAGGCCGCCGCCGCCGCCCAGCGCCACGCCCAGCGCAACGGCCTGGCGGATAAATGCAGCTTTGAAGCCGCCAACGTCTTCGACTGGCTGAAGGCGCAAACCGCCGTCAACCCGCACGAAAAAGTCATCCCCCGGTTCGACCTGATCATTCTCGATCCGCCCAGCTTCACCCGCACCCGCGCCGCCATCCCCGACGCCCTGCGCGGCTACAAGGAAATCCATCTGCGCGCCATAAAACTCTTGCGTCCGGGCGGCGTCCTGGCGACGTTTTGCTGTTCCCACCACGTGGATGCCGTCCTCTTCGAGTCCGTCATCATGGCGGCGGCTTTTGACGCCCGCCACATCCTGCGGCGCGTCGCCTCGTGCAGCCAGTCGCCCGACCACCCCGTCCTGCCCGCCGTCAAGGAAACTGAATACCT
>JBEKUQ010000468.1:0-3447 GCA_049514835.1 Verrucomicrobiota bacterium
CCGGTAGCCGACGCCCGGCTCGGTCACCAGGAGGACGGGCTTGGCGGGGTTGGCTTCGATTTTTTCGCGCAGATAACCGACATACACGCGCAACGGGCCGGTTTTATCCGCTTCCTTCATGTCCCAGATTTCCCGCAGAAGCTGGCCGTGGGTGAGGACTTTGCCGGCGTGCCGCACAAACATGAGGAGCAGGGCGTATTCGGTGGCGGTGAGTTTGACGGCACGGCCCTGCACCTTGACCGTGCGGGTGGTCAGGTCCACGGAAAGCGGGCCGGAGCGGAACAGTTCGGCCCTGGGCTGCGGCTGAATGGAACGAAGGATGACGCGCAAACGGGCCAGCAGTTCGCCGGTGCCAAAGGGTTTGGTGATGTAATCGTTGGCCCCGTTGTCCAGCGCGGCGATTTTATCCTCCTCGCGGTAGCGCACGGAAACGACCAGGACGGGGGCCTGGCTCCATTCGCGCAGGCGTTTGAGGACGGCCAGGCCGGGCATGTCCGGCAGGCCCATGTCCAGCAAAACGACGGCGGGCTGGCACCGGACGGCCTCCTGCAGGCCGCTCTCGCCGGAGGCGGCTTCCACCACTTCATAGCCGTTCATTTCCAGGCAGACGCGGAGCAGGCGGCGGATTTGCACCTCGTCGTCAATGACCAGAATGACCGGTTTCTTGGAATCAGGCTCGTTCATGCGATGCGGGTGGACTTTACCGGAGAAGCGGGTCCGCCGCCAACTTCTTTGCGCAAGGGCAGCCGCAGGGTGAAGACCAGGCCGCCGTCCGCGCGGTTTTCGGCGGTGACCCCGCCGCCCTGGGCCTCGGCGAAACCCTTGACCAGGGAGAGGCCCAGGCCGGTGCCGCCGGTGGCGGCGCCGGGGGCGCGGTAAAACTTGTCAAATATACGCGGCAAAACGGCCGGCGGCACGCCGGGGCCGTGATCGGACACGGCCAGGCAAAGAAAACCGCCGCGGACGGAGGCGGAGACTTCCACGGCGGTGGCGGGCGGGGTGTGGCGGGCGGCGTTGGACAACAAATTGGCGAGGGCCTGTTGGGTCAACACGAAATCCATGGGAACCAGGGGCAGGCCGGGGTCGAGGCGGACGCTGACGCGGTGGCGGGCGAGTTCGGTTTCGGTGCCGGCGACGGCCAGGTTGACCAGCTCGGCGACGTCGCACTCGTTGACCTTGGGTTTGACGGCGCCGGCTTCCAGGCGGCTGGCCTCGAGCACGTTGCCGACCAGGTGGTCGAGGCGTTCGGCGGCTTCGCGGATTTCGTCGAGCATGTCCTCCTGGAGCTGGGAGAAACTGGAGCGGCCCAAGGCGGCGAGGTTGCCGGCGGCGCTTTGAATGGCGGCCAGCGGGGTGCGCATTTCGTGGGACATCAAATCGAGGAGGGTTTTGCTCAGGCGCTCGGATTCGGCGAGCCAGCGGGATTTTTCGGAGATTTCATTCAAGCGGTGGCGATCCAGGGCCATGGCAATCTGCTGGCAAAAAGCGTCGAGCAATTGGCGCCGGTCGGGTGGCGGAGGCGCGGCATGGTGGAAACGGAGTCCGAGGACGCCCATCAGCCCGCTGCTGGTGGCGAGCGGGACGTAAAGCGCGCCGGCCGCGGGCAGATTGTCCGTGAACCGGCCGGCCGCGCGGCCATGCGACCGCACCCAGGCAGGAACGCGCTCGTCCGCGGCCTCCGGCTGGAAGGCGCTGGCCGGGTGCGCGGTGAGAAGGTTTTGGGCATCCGGCAGGAAAACCGCGATGTCGGCGTCAAAGGCGATTTCCATCTGGTGGACCAGTTGTTTGACCATGAGGTCCAGGCTGGCGGAACGGTTCAACTCGGCCGCCAGAAGGTAAAGGGCGGTGGCGCGGGCTTCGCGCCGGCGTTCGGCTTCCTGCTGGGCGCGGATGCGCGCAGTCAACTGCCCCAACACCAGGGCCACGATAAAATACAGGGCGAACATCATGGCGTCGTCGAATTGGGCGATGCGAAAGGCGAAGGTGGGATTCAGGAAAAAGTAATCCAACGCCAGGGCGCTCGCCGCGGCGGCCAGGAGGGCCGGCCCGCGCCGCACGAAGACGGCGAGCAACACCACGGCGAGCAGGAAGACCAGCGAGACCGTGCGCGGGTCAATAAAATGCCTGGCCAGAAAGGCCGCCGCCGTCACCCCGGCCACGACGCCCAACACCGTGAGGTACTGGAGCAAGCTGGAGGCGGTGATTTTGGGTTTGGAGCGGGCCGCCTTGGCGCGTTCCTCCCGGTTGGCCAGCACCACCTGGACATCAATCTGGCCGCTGCGGCGGATCAGGCGGCGCAGCATCAGGTCGCGCTGGAGAACTTTCCACCACGGACCGCCCAGCGGTTTGCCGACGGTGATTTGCGTGGCGTTTTGCTGTCCGGCAACGCGGAGGATGCCGGCCACCGGATCGTCATCGGCGGTGGTGATGACTTGTGCGCCCAATTCCTGGGCGAGGGCCAGGGTTTGGTTGAGCCGCAATTGTTCCTGCTCGCTGGGCGCGCGGGAGGTTTCGACGTGGAGAACAACCCAGGAGGCGTTCAAACTGGCGGCCAGACGGCGGGTGTGGCGCACCAGTTGCTCGGAATTAAGTCCCGCGCCGACGGCGGCGAGCAGGCGGCGGCCGGATTTCAAGGGGCCGGGAATGCGGCTGTGCTGCAGATGGGCGCGCACCTGCTGGCCGGCCCGTTCGCTGAACAATCGGGCGGTCATCTCGCGCAAAATGAGCAACGCGCCTTCCTGCGGAAGGCCGGATTTGGTCAAGTCGAATTCTGCCGCCCGGCCCGCCGGCGCCCGCTCCAGGCGCCGGAGCAATTGCCGGGGCGCCAGGTCCACCAGTTCCAGCTCGGCGGAATCCAGCACCGTGTCGGGGACGGTCTCGCCGGCGGGCAGGCCGGTCAATTCCCAGATGACATCGGCCCGGCTGGCGACCTCGCGGATGTTCAGCGTGGTGAAAACGTCCATGCCGGCTTCGAGCAGTTCCAGCACGTCCTGATAGCGTTTGGGATGGCGGGAGCCGGGGATGTTGGCGCGGGCCAATTCGTCCACCACCGCCAATTGCGGGCGGCGGGCCAGGGTGGCATCGAGGTTCAGGCCGGCGCCTTTGGCGGCGGCGGTTTGCGGCGACCGCGCCAGGGCGGCCTCGACCCAGGGCAGCCCTTGCGCCAGCGCCATCGTCCCCGGCCAGCGCGAAACTTCGAGCGCTCCGATGGCGACATCGCGGCCGGCGAGCTTTTCCCTTTGGGCGGCTTGGAGCATGGCATGGGTCTTGCCGGCGCCGGAGGCCATGCCGAAAAAGATGGTCAGCCGGCCGCGGGGCCGGTGTTCGTCCGTATTGTTGACGGGCGTGGTCGCGGGAGCGGGATGAGGCGGAAGCGCATCAGCCATGGGAAGAGACATTAAAGGCAAAATGCAAAATGCAAAATGAAAAAGGAGAGGGCAGCAGCAG
>JBEKUQ010000469.1:0-3446 GCA_049514835.1 Verrucomicrobiota bacterium
CCGGCTTTCCTCATCCCGCTTCGCCTCGGCGCAGGGCGGCGATGACGTTGGCGATGTAAGTCTTGCCCAACTCCACCGCTTCCCGCAGCGGTTTTCCCCGCGCCAGCCACGCGGTGATGGCCGCCGAATACCTGCATCCGCCGCCGTGCAGGGCCGCGTCCTTCACCCGCGGCGCCCACACCATCCATTCGCCCCCGGCGCTGCACAGAAAATCCACCGCCTTGTCCCCGCCCGCCAGGTGGCCCCCTTTGACCAGGGCCGCGCAGCCGCAATTTTGATAAATGATCCGTGCCGCCGCGCGAAGCTCTTCCGGTGTCCGGATTCTCTTCCCAATCAAAGCTTCCGCCTCGGCCAGGTTCGGCGTCACCAGCGCGGCCAGCGGCAACAGCTCCCGCCGCAGCGTTGCCAGCGCCTCGCGCTGCAGGAGGCGCCGCCCGCTCGTGGCCATCATCACCGGATCCACCACCAGCGGAACGCCTCGCGTCCGCCGGAAAAACCGCGCCACCTCGCGCACAATCGCCGCGGAATAGAGCATGCCGGTTTTGGCCGCCGCCGGCGGCGCGTAGGAAAAAACGGCCTCGATTTGCGCCCGCACCATCTTTGCCGCGCAGGCCTCCAGGCGCGTAATGGCTCCCGGATTTTGCGCCGTGATGCAAGTGATCGCGCTCGCCCCATGCACCCCCAGCGCCGCGAAGGTCTTCAGATCGGCTTGAATGCCCGCCCCGCCTCCGCTGTCCGAGCCGGCGATGGTCAGAGCCACGGGCTTGAGTCTTGCTGATGACATTTTTTCGCGCGCGGTTTCCCGCACCGCCATAATCCAACTTTTCTCCGCCCCACTTCCAGCTAATTCTCAACCCGATGACTAAAGATCAGGTCGCTCAAGTTCTCACGGAAATCGCCACCTTGCTCGAACTCAAAGGCGAGAACCCGTTCAAATCCCGCGCCTACGCCAACGCCGCCCGCGCCATTGAATCCCTGGGCCAGCCGCTCGAAACTGTCTTCGCGCCGCAGTCCGAGGCGCGCCTCAAGGGGATCGGCGAGAGCATTCACGAAAAAATCTGCGAGCTCCTCGCCACCGGCAAGCTCGCCTATTATGAGGAATTGAAGAACTCCGTCCCGCCGGGGCTGCTCCTCATGCTCGCCATCCCCGGCCTTGGCCCCAAAAAAGTCAAGGCCCTCCACGACAAGCTCGGCCTTGAAACCCTCGAACAATTGGAAACCGCCTGTCAGCAGGGCAAGGTCGCGGAACTGGCCGGCTTTGGCGAAAAAACGCAGGCGAACATCCTCGCGGGGATAAATTTCCGCCGCCAATACGCCTCCCGCCACCTCTTCCGCGACGCCCTCCTCGCCGCCGATCCCATCCTGGCCAGTCTTCGCGAACATCCGGACGTCACGCGCTGCAGCACCGCGGGCAGTTTGCGGCGCTGTAAGGAAGTCATCGGCGACATTGACTTTCTCGCCTCCTCGCGCCACCCCGCCGCGGTCATCGAGTATTTCACCGCGCAACCGGGCATTGTCAGTGTCAGCGCCAAAGGCGACACCAAGGCCAGCGTCGTCCTGGAGGGCGGCATTCAGGCCGATTTGCGCGTGGTGAGGGACGCCGAATTCCCCTTCGCCCTCGCCTATTTCACCGGCAGCAAGGAGCACAACATCGTCATGCGCCAGCGCGCCATCCAGCGCGGCCTGCGCCTCAACGAATACGGCCTTTTCAAATCCGACGCCGAGACGCGCGATCCCGCCCTGCTCGTCAAATGCCAGACCGAGGAGGAGATTTTCCAGAAACTCGGTCTGGTGGACATCCCTCCCGAACTGCGCGAGGACCTCGGCGAATTCGCCGCCGCCGAAAAAAACGCCCTCCCGCGCCTCTTGGAATGGACCGACCTGAAAGGCTCCCTGCACAACCATTCCACCTGGAGCGACGGCCGCATGTCCCTGCCCGAAATCGCCCGCCAGGCCCAGGAACTGGGCTGCGCTTATTGGGGCGTCACCGACCATTCCAAAGCCTCCTTCCAGGCCAACGGCTTGGACCCAAGCCGCCTCCGTCAACAATTGGAAGAAATCGCCGGACTCAACCGCCAATTCGCCGCCGAAGGACACGAGTTCCGTTTCCTCACTGGCGTGGAAGTGGACATCCTCACCGATGGCCGCCTGGATTTTGACGACGATCTCCTGGCGCAACTGGATGTGGTGGTGGCCAGCATCCATCAGGGCTTCACCCAGAGCGAGACCGAGACCACGCGCCGCTTGATTCACGCCGCCGAAAATCCTTTCGTTCACATGCTCGGCCACCTGACCGGCCGCCTCCTCCTCGAACGCGAACCCTACAAAGTCAATCAAACCGCCGTCATTGACGCCTGCGCCGCCACCGGCACGTGGATCGAATTGAACGCCAGCCCGCTGCGTTGCGACATGGATTGGCGCCTCTGGCACGACGCCAAGGACAAGGGCGTCAAGTGCGCCATCAATTGCGACGCGCACCGTTACGAAGACGCCGGCCATCTCCGTTTGGGCGCGGGCCTGGCCCGCAAAGGCTGGCTCGAAAAAAAGGACGTCGTCAACACCCTCCCCTTGTCCGCCCTCCGCCAAGCCCTCCTGCAAAAGAAAAGCCGCTGACCCGATGGGGTTATTCCATCCGCCAACAAAACCATGCTCGCGAGCGTCAAATATAATGTCGGGTTCACTCCCGGCCTCTGCGCCCTCCTCGCCCAACCCCTCGCCGCCGCCTGGCTGCTTCTCCTGCTGACCGCTTGCCGCCAGCCGGCGGACACCAAAACCGCCGCCCCCGCGCGCCAGGTCTTTGCCGTCACGGGCCTGGTCAAGGTCCTGGAGCCGGACGGCAAGACCGCCGTCATTCAACATGCCGCCATTCCCAATTACATGCCCGCCATGACCATGCCCTTCACTGTGAAGGACGCCCGCGAATGGCGCGGCCTGCGCGCCGGCGATTCCATCTCCTTTCAACTCGTTGTCACCGCCGACGACGGCTGGATCGAGCACATTTCCAAATTGGACAACGCCGCGCCCGCGGCCGCTGTCCCTCAGCCTGCCCCGCCGCCGCCGGCCCAATGGAGAGTGGCGCCTCCGGAATTGGAGGAGGGCGACCGCCTGCCCGACTATCATCTCACCAATGAACTCGGCCAGGCCCTCAGCCTGAGCGACGGCCAGGGCGGCGTCGTGGCCTTCACTTTCTTCTTTACAAGATGCCCCTACCCTGCCGCCTGCCCGCTTCTATCCTCCAAATTCTCCCAGGTGCTGGAAAAACTCCCGCAAATGCCCGGCGCGCCCGCCCGCTGGCGTCTCCTCTCCATCTCCTTCGATCCCGCCAACGACACCCCCGCGCTCCTCAAAGAATACGCCCAACGCTACCATTACGATTCCGCCCGCTGGAGTTTCCTCACCGGCAGCCTCGCCGACATCACCGACCTGGCCGGCCGTTGCGGCGAACA
>JBEKUQ010000470.1:0-3442 GCA_049514835.1 Verrucomicrobiota bacterium
CACGCGCGCCCCGGTGCGGCTGACAATGTAATCGGGGTTGATCGGCACCTTGCCGCCCCCGCCCGGCGCGTCAATAACATATTGCGGCACCGCGTAGCCGGTGGTGTGGCCGCGCAGGCTCTCCATCACTTCCAACCCCTTGCGCACGCTCGCCCGCAAATGCGCCGACCCGCTGATCAAGTCGCACTGGTAAAGGTAATACGGCTTCACCCGGCAAAGCAGCAGCTTTTGCACCTGCGCCCGCATCACCACCGGATCGTCGTTCACGTGCCGCAGCAGCACCGACTGGTTGCCGAGCGGGATGCCCGCGTCGGCCAGCCGGCCGAACGCCTCGCGCGCCTCCGTCGTCAGTTCCCGCGGATGATTGGAATGGAGGCTGATGAAAAGCGGATGAAATTCCTTCAGCATCGCGCACAGCTCCGGCGTGACGCGTTGCGGCAGAAAAATGGGAATGCGCGTGCCGATCCGCAAAAACTCAACGTGCGGGATGGCCCGCAGCCGGCTGAGCAGGTTCTCCAGTTTCTCGTCCGAGAGCAGCAGCGGATCCCCGCCGCTCAGCAGCACGTCCCGCACCTCGCGGTGTTGCCGCACGTATTCGATTTGCCGCTCAAACTCCGGATGGAAATCGTAGCCCGTCGCGTTGCTCACCAGCCGCGAGCGCGTGCAATACCGGCAATAGGCCGCGCACCGGTCGGTCACCAGGAACAGCACCCGGTCCGGGTAGCGATGCACCAATCCCGGCACCGGCGAATGCGTGTCCTCGCCGCACGGGTCGCTCATCTCCCACGGCGCCGTCTCCGTTTCCGCCAGACGCGGGATCACCTGCCAGCGGATCGGGCAATGCTCGTCGCCGGCGTCAATCAGATTAAAGAAATAAGGCGTGATCGCCAGCGCCAGTTTCGTATTGGCCAGCATCGTCCCCGCGTATTCTTCCGGCGTGAGCGTCGGCATCAGGCGCTCCAGTTGTGGCAGCGTCGTGATCCGATGTTTGAGCTGCCAGCGCCAGTCGTTCCAGTCGCTCTCCGGCACATCCGCCCAAAAGCCGCGCCCGGCGGAGCGGAATTCTTTCAGGTAATCTAGCCGATTGAAGTCGAACGTTTGCCCCGTGTAACCCGCAACTTGGTGCATTTGCATTTCCATGCCACTATAATTTTGATCCGCCATGTGTCAAGAGACGGATATTGGGCAGTTTGAGTTCCTTCTCTAACCCGTTGAATTCACGCCATTTGCCGCTTCACGCCGTCACCGTCACCAGCACAATCGCCCCGATTACCGCCAGCACACCGCCGCAGATCGAACGCCGCGTCATTCTCTCCCCCTCCACCAGGCTCGAAAAGGGCATGATCACCAACGGCACCGTGGACACAATCGCCAGCACCAGCCCGGTCTTCGTGGTTTTGAGCGCCCATTGGTAACAACTGACCCCGATCACCTGGCCGGCCACCGCGTTGGCCATCACCCACGGCCAAGCCCGGCGCCACCGCTCCCCGCGCGAAGCTCCAGCGGCCGGCGCGGCAGTATCCGCGGCCAGCAAGCGGCGCCATGCCACCGCCAGCAGGCAAATCCCCGCCACCAACAACCCGCCCACCAGGCGCTGGTAGGCCGCCGTGGGCGCATCAATGTTCTGCCCCGCCTTCTCGGCCACGGCGTAGGCCTGCCGGCTCAAGACCGCGCCAAAACCGTTGCCAAATGCGCCCAAAACGCTGAACACGATGCCTGCTCTCTGTCCCCCAGGCGTCGAACCCAGATGTTTTCCGGGCGCGAGCGCCAGCGCCACCCCGGCCAGAATGGTGGCGCCGCCGGCCATTTGCCAGCCCGACAATTTTGCGCCCTGCCACAGCCATTCCACCGTGGCGCCGATCAGGGCCGCGCCGCATTGGATGATGAGAATGGTCAACCGCGCTCCCAGCAGGGGATAACTTTGGAAAAGGAAAACATCCGCTCCCACCCCGATCATTCCGCTTAGGAAAAAAAGCGGGAACGACTCCCCGCCCAGACCCTGGCCGAACAAATGCGCCCACAAGCCCAGCATCAAAGTGGCGGCCACCAGCCGCCAGAAATTGGCTTCCGTCCCTCCCACCAGCCGCGCCGAGCGCGATCCGCAGACGGCCGAAGCCGACCACAAAATTGTCGTTAATATAGCCGCCAGCATCGCCGGATCTTTTCCAGCGTTCCATCTTCAGTCTTCACGCTGAAAACGCCAAACTGACACACTCTCTCCGGTCTGACAAGCTGCGGGAGGATGAAAGTCCGGCCCGGCGTGCATTTCGCACTTTTTGTAACCACTTCTTAATCTTAATCCTAATCTTAATCTTAATCGAAATGCAGGGGAGATTAGGATTAAGATTAAGATTACGAGCAAGAGGGGAACCCAAATACACACCCATTGGATTGCGGTTTCTCACCGCCCGTCGGCGCTGTCGGGGTAGCACCAAAACTGGTTGGCGACGGCCTGCGCCACCCCGTGGTTCCAGTCATTCTGTTTAATGAAGCCCGCCGCGCCGTCGAATTCTCCGTCCACCCCGCCCTTCAAATGCCGGGCGGTCAGGCCCTCATTTGGGCTGCTCGCCCCGTCGTTGAAATTGCCGATGTCATTTTCGTCCGGCTCCCAAAAAACGATCCCGCGCGGCGGCATCTGGCTCAATTTGCTCGGCGGATAAATGTCCCGGCCATAACCATTGACCGCTCCGTTCATCACATAGGTCGAGCATTGCTGGCCCCGCAGTCTAAAAGTGGGACTCAGTTTGTCCCGCGGGCAGAAAAATGAATTGCTGTTTTGCAGCGCCGGCCACAACGCGCCGGTGCGGGGGTCGAACTGGGCCGGCCCGGAGGCCTGCGGATTGATCGTGTAAAGCCAGCCCTGCCGGTTGGTCGCGTCCCCGGCCAGCCAGTTGGACCACGGCGAATTGTCCTGGTTGTCGTTGCCGTACATCGTCAGCCCCAGCACCATCTCCTTTACATTGTTGACATCCGTGGTCCGGACGGCCATGTCCTTGGCGTTGCCCAAGGCGGGCAGCAACAGCGCGGCCAGAATGGCGATGATGGCGATCACCACCAGCAATTCAATCAGCGTGAACGCCCTCGCCGCTGCGCCGGGCTTTCTGCATTCTCCTGTTTCGGATTGGGATGCCATTCGATTTCAATTGGTTAATCGGCCGCGCTCGCAGGAAAGCTCTATGCCCTCGCCTCAAAAGTTCAACCTGCCGTCGCCAATGCCAAGTTCGACTCGTTCCCGCTCTGCCTTGTTCAATCTTTTGCGCAATCTTCTTGATTTAGGTTCAGATTGGAGGAAATGATGCAGCAGTGCCACGGGGCACTTTTTGCGGGTCAATATGAAAGTTCGATTCAAGCGGGTGATCCTTGCGGTGGTGTTCCTCTTCGGAGGTTTCATTCTGCTTCTTGTCTTGGGGGTGGGGTTCCTGTGGTGGAGATTCCCCGTTCA
>JBEKUQ010000471.1:0-3440 GCA_049514835.1 Verrucomicrobiota bacterium
CCGATGGATCCTTGGATTCATCATAACTGTTACCACGGTAATACTAACCCGGTAACAGCGCAAGAGAAAAATGCGAATTTTTTTTGTAATGGGTCGGGAGGGGCAGGGCGGGCAGACCTCTGCCCGCCGCACGACGGCCGTGGGTGGCCGCTCGCTCTGCCAGAGCACGACGGCGGGCAGAGGACTGCCCGCCCTGCCTTTCCGCCTCCGGCGCATATTCATTACTGACCCATACGGATTTTTTTGTAATGCCCCGCCCGCGCCAAACCCAAAACGCCGCCTTGCGTTCGAGCGGGGGTCTGCTATTTTTAACCTGTCGTTGACAGTTAAATTGCCCTCAGGGCAGCGAAATCTGAACTTTAAACATTAACCCGCAAAAGCTATGGCATTTGTATTACCGCCCCTCCCTTATCCCAAAGAAGCGCTCGAACCGCACCTTGACGCCCAGACCATGGAAATTCACCATGACAAGCATCACGCCGCGTATGTCAATAATGTGAACAAGGCCATCGCCGGCAAGCCGGAGCTGGAAGCCAAAACGGCCGAGCAGTTGATCGGCAGCCTGCATGCCGTTCCCGCCGAAATTCGCGCCGCCGTGCGCAACAACGGCGGCGGCCACGCCAATCATTCCCTGTTCTGGAGAATCCTCGGACCCAACGCCAGCGGCGCCCCCTCCGGCGCGTTGGCCGATGACATCGCCAAGACGTTCGGCAGTTTCGAGGCCTTCAAGGAGAAGATCGAAACGGCCGGGCTGGGCCGGTTTGGCAGCGGCTGGGCCTGGCTGGTGGTGCATCAGGGGCGGCTGGAGGTTTGCTCCACCGCCAATCAGGACAACCCGATCATGGGCAAAGTGGTGGCCGGGTGCAAAGGCCAGCCCATCTTCGGCGTGGACGTTTGGGAGCACGCCTATTATTTGAAATACCAGAACCGCCGCGCCGATTATCTCAAGGCCATCTGGAACGTGGTCAATTGGGGCGAAGTGGCCAAGAACTACGCCGCCGCCGTGGCCTCCGCCTAGCCGCGCGGGCCGCGCTTTTTTTGCAGTCTCTTTCTCGCGGGCGTTGACAGCGCCCGCCTGAAACGCCGATAGTGGGCGCGGAAAATGATTTTGCGCGCCCGCCAGTTTGAGTATGCCTTTCCCGGCCGCGCCCTGCTCATGGGCGTGGTGAATGTGACCCCCGATTCGTTTTCCGACGGGGGCGAGTTTTTTTCCACCGACCGCGCCGTGGCCCGCGCCTTGCAACTGGCGGCCGAAGGCGCCGACATGATTGACATTGGCGGCGAATCCACCCGGCCGGGAGACCGGCCGGTCCCGGAGGCGGAGGAAATGCGCCGGGTCCTGCCGGTCATCGAAGGATTGGCCGGCAAGCTTGCCATTGCCATATCCATTGATACGATCAAACCGGCAGTGGCACGGGCGGCCGTGCGGGCCGGCGCCAGCGTCATCAATGACATCGCGTCCAACCGCGACGGGGACGAGATGTGGCGCGTGGCGGCGGAAAGCGGCGCCGGGTATGTGTTGACGCACATGCAAGGCACGCCGGAGACGATGCAAAATAATCCTGTGTATAAGAATGTGGTGGCGGAGGTGAACGAGTTTTTTGGAGAGCGGCTGGCCCGGCTGCAGGCGTGCGGCGTGGCGGCGGAGCAGGTCGCGCTGGACGTGGGGCTGGGTTTTGGCAAGCGGCTGGAGGACAATTTGCAGTTGCTGGCCCGGCTGGAGGCGTTTGCCGGATGGAATCGCCCGCTGGTGATCGGCGCTTCGCGCAAATCGTTCCTGGGCCAGATGTCCGGCGCGCCGCCGCGGGAGCGGCTGCCCTCCTCGCTGGCCTGCGCCTGCTGGGCGGCGCGGCAGGGCGCGGCGGTGATCCGCACGCATGACGTGGCGGCGACCCGCCAGGCGGCGGGATTGACCGGTTCCCTGATGCAACGGCAAGCGGATGCATAACATTTTACATTTTATAAATGACGGCTGGCGGCCCGTGCTGGAAATTGCCATCCTTTCGGTCGCCATTTATTTCAGCCTCAACTTCGTGCGCGGCACCCGGGGCGCGCCGGTCGTGTA
Source organism: Verrucomicrobiota bacterium (assembly GCA_049514835.1). GTDB lineage: Bacteria > Verrucomicrobiota > Verrucomicrobiia > Limisphaerales > Palsa-1400 > JBEKOF01. Next base: position 2,066 of record JBEKUQ010000471.1, read on the forward strand.
CGGCTTTGTCCTGCTCCTGCTCAGTTTGACCGTGCTGGCGCAGGTGCTGCAACTGGAGGTGTTGAACTGGCTGCTCCGCTCCTTCGTCGCCTTTGCCGCCGTGGCCGTGCTCATAATTTTCCAGCCTGAACTGCGCCGGATTCTGGCGGAACTTGGCACGCATCCGCTCTTCAACGCCACGCGCGAACAACGCGAGAACATCGAAGTGATCATCCAGACGGTCGAGCGCCTGGCGGACGTGCGCATAGGCGCCCTCATCGCCATCGAGCAATCCATCAATTTGCAGGAAGCCACCGAGTCGGGGCTGCTGGTGGATTGCGAAGCCACGCCGGAAATGCTGGAGACGATCTTCTTTCCCAACAACGCCATTCACGACGGGGGGGTCATCATCAAGGGGGACCGCATTGCCTATGCCGCCTGCATCTTCCCGCTGAGTCAGCGCCAGGATTTGGCCGCTTCCCTGGGCACGCGGCACCGCGCCGCCATCGGCCTGTCGGAACAAACCGACGCGGTCATCGTGGTGGTGTCGGAGGAAACCGGCTCCATTTCCCACGCCTACAAGGGCCAGTTGGTGCGGGGCGTCACCGGCGAACAATTGCGGGCGTTCCTCTCTTCCGTCCTGCTCCAACCCGGCAAGCCCCACCGCTTTTTGCGATGGCTGCAACCGCGCGCGACGGAACCGGCCAAGCCGGCACTCGCCGCGGCCAAACTGGAGAACAAATAGCCATGTCCCTGCGCCATTTCGTTTTCCATAATTTCTGGCTCAAGATGTTTTCCATCGCCGCCGGGACCATCATCTGGATAGCCATCCATTTCAGCATGGACCATGAACTCACCTTGAGCGAGCCGGCCGCCAGCCGGCATTTGATCCGGGAAACCATCGAGGTGCCCATCTCCATCTTGCAGGAGGAGGGCGATACCCGCGTCTTCCAGATCACTCCCACCAACGCCCTCGTGACCGTCATGGGCGAGGCCAAAACTCTGCACGGTCCCGCGGGCAGGGAAATCAAAATGTACGTGGACCTGACCGATTATCATTCCCGCACCCTCACCCAGGAGGACCTGCATTCGGCCGTTGCGCCCGACATCAACGTCGTCGAATTCAAGCCCCACACCGTCAGCGTCCAATCCACCCTTCCTTGAAATCGCCACCCCCATGAGCCAACACACCAAGATTTTTGGAACCGACGGCGTCCGCGGCACCGCCAACATCGAACCCGTCACCGCCGAAACCGCCCTCAAGCTGGGCCGCGCCGCCGCTCACGTCTTCAAAAACCTCGAAACCCAGTCCCGCGGGCGGGGCAAACACAAAATCCTCATTGGCAAGGACACGCGGCTTTCCGGCTACATGCTGGAAAACGCCATTTCCTCCGGC
>JBEKUQ010000472.1:0-3437 GCA_049514835.1 Verrucomicrobiota bacterium
AGTGCGCCCGTCCTCGGGCGCAGCAAGCCCGGACGGCCCGGACGCAACCAAGTTTTCCGAGGCTTATTTGCTCTATCACGTTGCTGCGCCCGGGGACGGGCGCACTCCGCCTTTGGAGTGTATCCCACCGCCTCCTCTTTAAGATCACGCATTCAAAATGGCTGCCCACATCCGCATTGCACGCCCCAATCCGCCGTCCGAAATAGGTTGACGGCGCGGTCTTTTCGCCGACAATGCCCCGCATGAATTCACCTCAAGGAACAATTGCCATGATGAAAATGCTCAACTTTGCCCTGGCCGGCCTCCTCGCCGTGCTGGCCTGCGCCGGCTGCGCCTCCCCGCAGTCCAAGCGCGCCAAAAAAATTCTGGTCTTTACCAAGTCGTCCAACTTTGAGCACGACGCCATCAAACGGACGGGGACCAACTTGAGTCTTGGGGAAGAAACGCTGAAGAAGATCGGCGAAACCAACAACCTGGAATTCACCTTCACCAAGGACGGCCGGCTCATCACGGCGGAGAACATCGCCCAATACGACGCCTTTCTCTTTTATACCACCGGCGATCTGACCACCAGCGGCACCGACCACCAACCGCCAATGACCCGCGAGGGCAAGGAGGCCTTCCTCGCGGCGATCAAACAGGGCAAGGGCTTCATCGGCCTGCATAGCGCCACGGACACCTTTCACTCGCCGGGCAACCGCAACATTGACGCCGCGCGCTTTCAAAACGACGGCGCCAGTCTTGATCCCTACATCGCCATGATCGGCGGCGAATTCATCAGCCACGCCAGCCAGCAAAAAGCCCGCATGATCCAGGAAGACCCCAAATTCCCCGGAATGCAGGCGCTGCCACCCGATTTCGGTCCGTTGGAAGAGTGGTACACCATGAAGAATTTCGCCCCGGATTTGCATGTCCTCCTGGTGCAGGACACCACCTCAATGAAGACCAAGACCGGCGCCGACTATTGCTACGACCGGCCTCCGTTTCCGGCCACCTGGGCCCATCTTTACGGCAAGGGGCGCGTCTTTTACACCAGCATGGGGCATCGCGATGATGTTTGGAAAAGCCCGGCTTTTCAGCAAATTCTCCTCGGCGGCATCAACTGGGCCGTCCGCAATGTCAATGCCGACATCACGCCCAACCTGAAGAAAGTCGCGCCCGACGCCGACCAGCTGCCCAAATATCGCCCGAACAATTAATGTTTGGGCCGCAGGAGAATGGCCTTTTTATTGGTGCCTTCCACCTCGACGCTGGCGGCTTCGATGCCCGGGCTTTCCTTCAACGCGTTGTAAATGATCCGCCGATCAAACGCGCTCATCGGCTCCAATTCCACCACGTCGCCCCAGCGCCGCACCTTCTCGGCGGCCGCCATGGCCTTTTGCACCAGCGTGTCCCGGGCCTTGGCCCGGTAATCGCCCACATCCACCATCACCTTGGGCACCGTCTGGTCCTGATGAAAAAGCAGGCGGTTGGTCAGGTATTGCAAGTCAGAAAGCGTCTGGCCTTGCCGGCCTATCAACCGGCCCGAATCGTCCGTTTTGACATCCAGAAAGATGCCGTCGTCAAGATGATGCTCCTCCACGGTGGCTTCAAATCCAAGCAGTTTCAGGAGTTGCGTCAGGGTTTCTTTGGGTTGGGCTGCCATAATGTCGTCAATGCGTTCTAATCGTTCAATGAGTCGGCCATGGGCGCAGTATAAACCTTCGGCCCCCTTTGGCTACTTCTTTTTCGGGGGCGCGACCGTCAGGCCCTTGCCCGGGCTGGCGGCGGGATCGGGACCCATTTTCGTGATCTTCGTTTGGGCTATGGTCAGCAGGTTCGACACCGTGTAATACAGGTTCAAGCCGGACGACATTTGATAGAATATGCCGACGAACAGCAGTGGCATCCAGCGCATGATCTTCTGCTGCCCGGGATCCATCCCCGGCGACGGCGGCGTCAAATGGGACTGCCAGAGCTGGCTGCCCCCCATGAGCAGCGGCAACGGGTTGACCGGAAAGCCGCCGATGCTGAAAACGGTGTCCGGCAAAGTCAGATCAGGCGCCCAAAGAAACGACACGCCCCTCAGTTCAATCGCGTTGCGCAGCATGTAATAAAAACCGATGAACACCGGGATGGTAATCAGCACCGGCAGGCAACTGCCCAGCGGATTGATCTTGTGCTCCTTCATCAATTCGGTCGTCTTTTGGTGCTTCTTCAGCGGATCCTCCTTGTACTTCTCCGCTATCGCCTTGAGCTGCGGCGCGATCGCCTGCTGCCGCTTTTGCGAGCGCGTGCTCGCCGCCGTCAACGGCCAGAAGACCAGTTTGATGATCACCGTGATGCCGATGATGCACAGACCGTAGGACAACCCAAACCCATGCAGCCCGTTCATCGAAAGGAGCAAAAACTTGGTCACAAATCCAAATATCCCCAGAAAACCGGTGAAACCCATCACCTGGTCCAGGCCGTTTCCCAGAAAGGCCCCAATTTTCGCCAGCCCGTTGTATTCCTTTGGTCCCGCGTAAAAAATGAACGTTTCCTCCACCGACTGCCGCGAATCCAGCCGGCTGGCCGGATAAGCAAAAGCCGCTTGGCATCCCTCGTAATCGTTGGTTACCAAAAGGCGATGGCCGGGGGCCACGTCGTTCGTCTCTGGCGGCGGCAATTTGACGTTGCGGATGAAAATGCCCGGTGCGGGCCGGGCAGGAATGGCCACCAAGGCGAAATACTGGCTGTGCATGGCCGCCCAGACCACGTTGCTCGCCCCTTCTTGATATTCCGTCCGCGGCGTTCCCGGAATGCAGCCCAGCGTCCGGTTGGCAAACCAACCAGGCCCTATATCGGCCCACTTGTCCCCGTTATACCACATCGTCCCAAGCGTGGTCACATCGTCCAACGGCCCGATCACCGTCGCCGTGCCCGCCACCACTTCCCGCCGCGGCATTTGCAGGCTCGCCGACGATTCGTTTTCCAGCCGGATTCTCGCCGTGAACAGAAAATTCGTGCCCGACTCGCCCACCGCAAAGTCCTTGACCACGCGCAAGCCGCTGGCCTCCGTTCTTTCGGCGCGAACCACGCCATTGGAGGGTTGGGTCAGCGTGTAATCCTCGTCGCCCGGCTGCCCTTCCCAATGCACCGCCAGGATCGGTTCCAGGACCTTGGCATCCAGGGTGGCAAGATTCGGTTTCTCCGACGCCCGCCGCGCGCTATGCACCACCGCCGGATAATTCGTCGTGTCGCGCAACATGATGTCCTTCAATCCCCCGCCGCGCGAGGTGAAGTGGAATATCAAATTCCGATTGGAAACCACCAGCGTCGTCTCGGGAACAGAAGGATTGGACACGGCGGCGGGCGGCGGGGTTGTGGCCGCGCCGGAAGTTGGTGATGGAACATTCGTTCCCGCCGTCTGGGCCGGGGGCGGAATTGCCGTTGGATTGCTCGTCTGATTGGTCGTG
>JBEKUQ010000473.1:0-3435 GCA_049514835.1 Verrucomicrobiota bacterium
ATAATGCCCCCATGAATGCTGCAAAAGCATCCAACGGCCGGGCCGGTGAGATGGTAGCGGCGGTCTATGTCCGCCGCACCTCCCCGGGTGTAGCGCCGGCCCTGTGGGCCGACCAGGCAGCGTTCGCCCCGTGGCCGAACCCTCGTGCCCGCCGTCCTGAAATCCCCGCCAGAACCTCCGTCAGCCCGCCCATCCCATTTTATCATTTATCATTTATGCTTTATCATTTCCCCATGAAGAGTTGCGCCTCAGTTGCGCTTAATCCCACTTAATCCCACCTAGTTGCACCTAGTTGCACTTCCAGACGGGTGCCCCCCCCATTCCTTTTATCATTCATCATTTATCATTTATAATTCCCTGCCCGCGCTTATCCGCACTGGGCGCGCTGGCGCAAGGCATGATCCACCAGCACCAGCGCCGCCATCGCTTCCACCATCGGCACCGCCCGCGGCAGCACGCACGGATCATGGCGGCCCCGCCCGCGCAGGGTCGTGTTCTTGAAATGCACATCCACCGTCTGCTGTTCCTGCATGACCGTGGCCACCGGCTTGAACGCCACGCGGATGACGATGTTTTCCCCGTTGGAAATGCCGCCCTGGATGCCGCCGGAATTATTCGTGACAGTCCTGACCCTCCCTCCTTTCATCCGAAACAAATCATTGTGCTGCCGGCCCGTCATCAAGATTCCGCCGAAACCGGAGCCAACCTCAAAACCCTTCGAGGCGGGCAAACTCAGCATCGCCTTGGCCAGGTCGGCTTCCAGACGGTCAAAGACCGGTTCGCCCCAGCCCGGCGGCACGCCCCGCGCCACGCATTCAATCACCCCGCCCACGCTGTCGCCCGCCTGGCGCATCTTCTCGATCAGCCGGATCATCTTGACAGCCGCCGCCGCGTCGGGACAGCGCACGATGTTCGACTCCACCTCCTTCGCTGTCAGCTTGTCCACATCCACCTCCGCCTGGATGCGCGGCACCTGTTGGACGCAGGCCACGATGACCACCTTGAACTGCTCCCGCAAAATTTTCCGCGCGACCGCGCCGGCGGCGACGCGCCCGATGGTTTCCCGCGCGCTGGTGCGGCCGCCCCCCTGCCAGTTGCGGATGCCGTACTTGGCCTGGTAAGTGTAATCGGCGTGGGACGGGCGGAATTTCACCGCCATCTCGCGGTAGGCTTCCGGCCGCGCGTCCTCGTTTCGCACCCACATCGAGATGGGCGTGCCGAGCGTTTTCCCCTCGAACGTCCCGGAAAGAATTTCCACCCGGTCGCTTTCCTGGCGCGGGGTGACGATGGCAGACTGGCCGGGGCGGCGCCGGTCCAGGTCGGGTTGAATGTCCTTCTCTGTCAAGCGCAGGCGCGGCGGACAGCCGTCAATCACCACCCCCACGCCGCCGCCGTGCGACTCGCCCCAGGTGGTAATGCGAAACAACTGTCCGAATGAATTGCCCATGTGGGGAGTTTAGAATGAAAACGGCCCGTTTAAAGTTCAAAGTGAAGCGGAAATCAGGGGTGCCGGCCTTTCATTGGACACTTGCGGTTCTCTTCCAAAATGCTAATTTGCCGTCATGAGCGTGGTTGAAAAAATCGAGCAGGACATCGAAGCCTTGTCAAGCAAGGATTTCGACCGGCTGGCGGGCTGGGTGGATCGTCGTCGCAATGAAGAGTGGGACCGGCAAATGGAGGAGGATGCGGCGGCGGGCCGGCTTGATTTTCTCTTTGAAGAGGCCGAGGCCGGACGCAAATCCGGCAAACTTCGGGATTGGCCTCCGCGCTCATGACCTCCAAGGCCGCGGACCGATTTTGGAAGCATTACCACCAGCTTCCCAGGCCCGTGCAGGAACTGGCCGTGAAAAATTACGGGCTTTGGCGGCAGAACCATAATCACCCGTCATTTCATTTCATAAGGCTCGCCCCTGACAACACCCGCTTCTCTCTTCGCATCGGGAACCATTACCGCGCCATCGGACAAGAAGTGACGGGAGGAGTGGAATGGGTTTGGATTGGAACCCATGAGGAATACAATAGAATCCTTGGCCGTTAGCACTCGGACCACGCACCACCGAAGGACCAAATATGAAGCAAGATGCCGCGGTAGAGAGATTCATCCACTTGTTGTTGGCGCAGGCGTTCGACGACCAAGCCACCGAGCTGGTCCTCGGCGGTGACGCGGACGCCGACGGGATTTCCGTCCCCATCCGTTACAAGGTGGGCGGCGTTTGGCACAACATGAATCCGTTTCCCCAGAGTGTCCGGCAGCACGTCGTGGACCGGTTGTGGCAGATGGCAGGACTGTCCGCGGAGGGCGGTTACCCCAAGCAAGCCGTCTTCGAGGCCGGCCTTTCCGGCAGGCAGGTGGAATGGCGGCTCGAAATGAAGAGTATTGACAGCGCGATGGTTCTCACGCCGGTCTCCGGGGCGTCCGGCCCGCAATCAAGATGAATTTAGAAGCCGCTTGCGCAGACGAGATGTTATCGCCGGCTGATTGGCTTCATTCCAATCCGCAATCCGCAATCCGCGATCCGCAATTCCTATGACTGTTTTGCCCATTGTCGGCCGGGAATTGGCGGTTGCTTCCAGACGGGGCGGCACCTACTGGCTCCGCTTCTGGGTCGCGGCGGGCGCGCTGGCCCTGTTTTGCGTCCCGTGCGCGTTCAGCGACGTGCCGCTCAGCGAGTTTGGCCAGGGCATTTTCATTTTCCTGGGTAGCGTGACGCTCGGCTTTTGCCTCCTGGCCGGGGTTTTCCTCACCGCCGACAGTCTCTCCGTGGAAAAACGGGAAGGGACCCTCGGCCTGCTCTTCCTCACCGATCTGAAGGGATACGATGTCGTGCTGGGCAAGATGGCCTCGAATTCTCTCCACGCTTTTTTCGGGCTGCTCGCCGTTTTTCCCGTGCTGGCCCTGCCGCTGATGACCGGCGGGCTGGGCGGCGGGGAATTCTGGCGGACGATGCTGGTTTTCATCGTCACGATGTATTTTTCCCTCGGCCTCGGCATGTTGGTTTCGGCCGCCAGCCGAGAAGGCCGGCAGGCCATGGGCGGGACCTTTGTCATCCTCGCCCTGCTCGTCGGCATCCTGCCCTTGTTGTGGCTGCTGCAATCGCAATGGAGCAACCGCGGGCGTTTGAATTTCCTGCTCTGGCCCAATCCCGTTTACGCGTTCATCAAGGGATTCGACGACGAATACTTGACCTTCTTCGGCCGGCGGGATTTTTGGACGGCGATGGCGACTCTCTTTATCCTGGCGACGGCCAGCATCCTCGCCGCTAGTTTCCTGCTGCCGCGTTTGTGGCAAAAAAGTTCTGCCGACGACCCAAACCGGGAAGGCCCCCGCTTTCGGTTCTTTGGAAAAGCGCGGCGGCGGCGTCCGCCGTTGGGAGAGAAAAGCCCCTTCTTCTGGGTGGCGTTGGGGGATCGCGCGGGCCAGTCGGCGCTGAACCG
>JBEKUQ010000474.1:0-3433 GCA_049514835.1 Verrucomicrobiota bacterium
GCCACTCCGAGATACTTTGTGGCGGGACAGGCGGCGATGGAATCCGCCGCCGCTTGAACGCTTTCGCCAGCCAGCCCGACGAATAGATTCGAACCGGCGATGGCTTTGTTCAGAGCGCGGGCGGCGCGCAACGCTTCGCGGGCGGTCTTGGCGAGCAAGCCGCCGGCTTCGACGTGAGCGAGAAGAAGAATGGTTTCCATGATAATTTCTGGGCCGTTTGCGCCTTTTCGCGGCAATCATTTCTTGATCCACTCGACGATTTCCTTCGCAATTTCGTCGGGCGATTTGTCCTTGACGATTCTTGTGGCGCGAAGCTGTTTGGGCAGCGTCACGCTCGCGAACGTCAGTCCTTCGCTCGCGAGTTTCGCCGGCTTGGCCTTCTGCAACGCCGGCATGACGGTGCGCATGTTGGCCATCCCGACTTGTGGATTGTTTTTCGGCTCGGGCAAATTGCCCGTGGCCCACCCCAGCAACGCCGGCGGCCCGGCACACTTGGACACCTGATGCCTGCCGCCTTCGATGCGCTCCAGAATTTCCAGCGAGCCGTCCGGGTTTACTTTCAGTTCGTCCACGCCTTGAAACTGATCCACGATGCCCAGCCGTTCGCCGACCATTTGCATCGTCGCGCCCGCGCCGCGCGAGGCGGATTCCCAGCCGCCGAAGACGAGCAGCCGGGATGGGTCCAGACCGGGAATGGCCTGGATGGCTTCGGCCAAAATGGCGGCGACCTCGGCCGCCTCGGTGAAGCCGCTGGCCGGGCCGTCGAGCGCAACCAGTTCAAAGGGCACTTTTTGGGCCACGGTCATCATCACCTGCTGCAGCTTCGCCTTGGGACCGAGGCTGACCAGCCAGACCTTGCTGCCGGGGGCGTTGTTCGCCAGGTGCGCCGCCTCGAAAAGCGCGTGGGCCGCCCACGGATCGAGGACGGCGGGCAGCATCATTTCATTTTTCAACGCGGGGCCGGCCGGCGACGCGACCGGTTCCAGCGTCTGCAACGGGTCCGGCACGATCCCGGCGCACACGACGATTTGATAGGCAATGCTCATAGATTCTCATGTTGGCCACGAAAAAGCGCAACGAATTGCGCCGGCGTGATTACGTTGACGTCTTTGGCCGCCGACTTCGGAAAATGGCGGAGGTTGCCCGTGACCAACGGCACGCCTGCCGTCCGCGCACATTCCAGAAACGGCGCGTCATCAGGGTCCGGCAGGCCGCGCGCCGCGCAGGTTGCTGGCGCTTCCACCCAAAACGACCGGGCGCGGATGGCCGCCATGACCAACTCCACTTCGGCGAGCGGCAGCCGAAGAACCGGTCGCGCCAGCACCTCGGTATATTCGGCCATGATCCGGTCATCCACCACCGCCAGCGCGCTGCCGTTGCGCAGCCATTCCACAATGCGGCCTGGCGGCCCGGTGGGCGACAGGAAGCCGGACACCACCACGTTCGTATCAAATACCGCGCGGTTCATTTCCGGGCAGCCCGCCGCGCCATGCGGGTGGCGGCGATCTCGCGATTGATTTCCGCCAAGGACGCCCTGGCGGCCCCGCTGCGCGCCGCCGCCTCCCGCACCCGGCTCAAGGCCAGCCGGCTGCGCGCATCGCGGATGGATTGGATCATGGTCTCCGGATCTTCCGAGGCATCCACGTTCACCAGCACGGCCACGGGCCGGCCATCGCTGGTCAGCAGCAGTTCCTTCTCGGCCAGCAACCGTTCCTTGAGCTGGCGCGGCTGCTTCAAATCCTGAATGGCGATCAGTTTCATGGTCACCTTATACCGTCCTTTTAAGGATATGTCAACGGGCATTTGCTGTTGGCGACGCGACCGGTTCCAGCGTCTGCAACGGGTCCGGCACGATCCCGGCGCAAACGGCAATTTGATAGGCAATGCTCATCCGGCTGGAATACTCCGCGTTTTCGGCGCGATTGGAAAGTTTGAAAGATGGGCGCCGGTAGTGCGTCAGTCATGGAGGCCGTGCGGGAATCCGTTCAGCCACCGGCCGGAAAGCTCGCGGAGACGATTTGGCGGACTTCCTCCAACCACCCGGCCCGCTGCTCCGGCGTGCTGGTGATGACCACCGTAAAGGTCCGGCGGTGGACGTTTTTCACGCCGCAAAGATCGAAGACGCATTTTTTCCAAAGCGTCTCCAGCGGGTCGCCGAAAACTTCCCGTTCACGGTCGTCGGGCGTGTTGGCGGTGTTGAAAACGACGGCGGCCCCGGCCTTGAGCAAACCGACGGGCACGCCTTCGCCCTTGTCGTTGGCCACGAACCGATAGGCGATTTCCATGCGCAGCACGCGGTCAATCCAGCCCTTCAAAATTGCGGGCGGCATGCCCCACCAGTTCGGATGCACGATGATGATGCCTCCGGCCTGGGTGATTTCCCGGCAATGACCGGCGATGACCGGATCGAGCCTGGCCTTGGGTTGCAACTCCGCGGCGGGCAACAGGGGCGGGAATTGTTCCTGGCAAAGGTCGTGCAAAATGACTTGATGGCCATTTTGGCGAAGCGTCCCGGCCGCCGTCCTGGCGATGGCGTGGTTCAAACTTTCGGGATTCGGATGGGCGAGGATGATGGAGATGTTCATCGAGTTGTCAATTAGAGCATCAGGGCGTCAGCAAGGGGACTTTGGAAAAGTACTTTTTGAATCGCTCCGCATCGCGCGTGGCAATCTTCCAGCCCATGACTTCCGCGTGCGCGCCGATAAAGAAGTCCGGCAGGGGCGTTTTGGGCGGCGCACCGCCGCCGGAAACGCGCCGCGCGGCGACATAGCGGCGATAAGCCTTGCCACAAACGACCGCTGCCTCGGCAGGCACATCATGCACGGTGATCCCCAGGAGTTTGACTTCCGGCTCCACAACTTCCGCGTCGCGTGCTCCGGCGCACAATTCCGCCAGAGTCACAACGCTGATTCCACCGCCTTCCGCCGCTACAGCGTCCTCAATCTGTTTTTTCGACCATGCGTGGAATGGCTCGGTTTTGTCCAGGGCATCCACAACGACGTTGGTGTCCAACAGGATCATGGCTCGCGCGTCATCTGGCGCAGTTCGTCCCACGACATGTCAAACTTCAACTTGGAAGCCGCGATGGCCTTGCGAACCTCTGCGCGCGTTTTCTTTTTCGGCGGCGGCGGCTTGTTCAGGCGCACCAGGAGGAAATGGCCGTTGCCTTGATTCTCGAAGGCAAACACATCACCCGGCCGGGCATCTGGCATGAGCACCCGTTTCTTGCTGTCGGCGATTACTGTCATGGTGGGATAATCCCACATAAAAAGCCGGGATGCAAGCGCGGGCCGGTTTAATTCTCCGCCGAGTGCAGGCCGCCGGCGCCGGCGCGGAAATCGGCGGCCATGCGCTCGGCATTTTCCGGCGAGGCCGACGCGCAGTTCCACAGGCAGGCCCCGCAGTGAACGCATTTCTCGCGGTCAAAATTCGG
>JBEKUQ010000475.1:0-3433 GCA_049514835.1 Verrucomicrobiota bacterium
TCGCCTCCACGCCGCCCGCCGCCAGTAATCGTGCCCAATCCCCGCTCAGGAACTGTGGCACCTGGCCGCGCCGCAGACGCGCCGGCGCGCGCCACACCGCCGCCAGCGCGGCCGGCAACCCCAGCGGTTGCAGCGCCGGTTTGCGCCAGACCCAGTCCCCGATCATCACCGGCGGCTCCATCTTCTCCTTCAAGTCAATCACAATTTCTCCGTTGGCCTCCAGCGTGGCGCGCAGCGGCAATGGCAGCGGCGCCGTGGTCACCGTGACCGCGCTCGTTTTGCCCAGGGTGACGTTGGGGTGTCCCGCCAGCGCCGGCAGCAGCGCGGCGAAATCCTTCGTATCCAACGGCAAAATGGCGGGGGTCCGGCCGTTTGCCAGCCTTTCCAGCTTGTCAATAATCGCCGCGTCCGCCGGCGCGAAGGCAAAGGCGCGTTCCTTGGGCAGCGCGTTCAGCGGACACCGTCCTCCGCTCCATTTGGCCTCCAGCACCAGCATGATTTTCCCGCGGGCAATGGCCTGCTCGAAATTCGGCGGGAGGATGATGAACAATTCCGCGGCTTCGCCCGCCGCGTCGCGGCGCATTGCGGAATCGTTGCCGGCCGGCGGAGCGGGTTTGGCCGCCGGCGCGCCCGCCGGCGCAGCCTGGCCCGCTTTTTGCCCCTCCAGCCAGTGCAGCCCGACGGCGACGCCATGAGCGCAGATTTTTCCCCACTCCCGCGCCTCGCGGCAGGTGCAGAGATTCTCGATGTCAATGCTGCTTTTGATCACCAGGCAGGCGCGGAAGGAACCCTCCCCCTCCTGCACCACTCCGCGCAGGCAGGGCGGCGCCCAGGACGAACTGAGCACCTGGCCCTGCTCCAGGCAAGAGCGCGCCCGTTTCATCGCCTCCCAGCCGGCCGCCTCGCGGAGCAAATTCTCGGTAAGCTGCATCGCGCAATTGTGGCTCATTCCCCGCGCCCGTCAAATCGAAGCGCCCGCCATTTATCATTTACCGTTTTGCATATAAAATCTTCGCCAAGGTGGCTTGACAAAAATTAGAGCCTATGGTTGAATCTATCAGCATGAGACACGTAAGCGCAGCTAAATCCCCGTTTGAAGCGCGGCAGCTTGCTGCCACTTTCAGTTTCTGCCAGGCGAACCCACTTCGGCCGGCCCAGGTCGCACGTTCTTCATTCTCCTACCACCGCCACGACGCCCTTTTCCGCTCCTTTTGCCTCTTATTGCTGCAAATCAACAAAAGTCCCTTGCCATGAACCATTTACATGCCAGACCCATCCTTTCCACATCAGGCCTAATCAGGCCCAATCAGGCCTAATCAAGCCTAATCAAGCTATTTTTTTAAACCGTCGCCAATCCCAATGAACTGTTGTTGCATAGGCCTACTGCCAAGGCCGCAGGATAGACGACAGAGGAGTGCGCCCGTCCTCGGGCGCAGCAAGCCCGGACTGCGCGGGCACAACCACCTGTCCCAAGGCCTATTTGCTCCATCACGTTGCTGCGCCCGGGGACGGGCGCACTCCGCCTTTGTAGTGTATCCCGCCGTCTCCTCTGTAAGGTCGTCCGCCCCATCGCCAGAAGTGGCGACAGCCGGGAGGCCGCCGTCTCACGACGCCGGCGTGGCGCCCCGAATTGTTGCTGACCGGAAAAAATGTTCTGCTAATTTTCGCGGTGCGCCTGAATCTGAGAACCAACGAAAATGAACCCGATCTCTAACGGTATCATCTGGGGTTGCGCGGTCTGGTGGTGCGCCGGGCCGGCCGCCCAGGCCCAGCCGGCCGCAACCTCCAATCGTGGCGTGGATGTCGTCCGCCGGCTCCAACCCGATTATCCCGTCCCTTATGCTCCGGCGTCGGTCGCCCAGATCACCGCGGTGCTCGGACGCGTGGTGGATTATCTGGACACCGCCAGCCCGATCACGGTGCTTAACGCCGAATCGCAGGAACGCGTGACCGACCTGACCCAGCTTCCCAAACGGGTGACGATCGTGCCGGGCGACTTTCACCTCGTCAGCTACGAATGGGGCGTCACCTACGCCGGGATGCTGCTCGCCGGCGAGGCGACGGGCGAGGCGCGCTTCAAGGACTTTGCCGCCAAACGCCTGGAGGCCTTGCGCCTGATCGCCGAACATATTCAAGCCACGCCCGCGGCCGAACGCGCTCAGGCCAATCCCTTGCAACACCTGCTCGAACCCGCCGCGCTGGATGACTGCGGGGCGATGTCGGCGGCCTTGCTCAAAGCGCAACAGGCCGGCGCCGGCGGCAATTTCCGGCCGCTGATTGACATCGGCCTCAATTATATCAGCTCCAAACAAAAACGCCTCCGCGACGGCACGCTCGCGCGCGACCGTCCCCTGACCAACAGCGTCTGGCTGGACGACGATTATATGAGCGTGCCCGCGCTGGCCCAGATGGGCCGCCTGACCGGCGAAAGAAAATATTTTGATGACGCCGCGAAACAGGTTTTGCATTTCTCCAACATCCTGTTTGTCAAGGAAAAGGGCCTTTACATCCACGGGCTGGTGGTGGGGATGCGACAGCATCCGCGCTTCCACTGGGGGCGCGCCAATGGCTGGGCCGCCATGGCCGAAGTGGAATTGCTTTCCGTGCTCCCGACCAATCATCCCGGCTTCGCGCCGGTCCTCGCCCTCTTGCGCGACCATGTCCGCGGCTTGCAGGAGACTCAGGGTACCAACGGCCTTTGGCATCAATTGTTGGACCGCCCGGAGACCTACGAGGAAACTTCCGCCAGCGCCATGTTCGTCTTCGCCGCCGCCCGCGCCATCAACCGCGGCTGGATTGACGGCAACGCCTACGGCCCGATGGTCTCGCTCGGCTGGAACGCCCTCGCCCAAAAAGTCAACGCCCGCGGCCAGGTCGAGGGCACCTGCATCGGCACCGGGCTGGCCTGGGACCCGATGTGGTACGCCTGCCGCCCGACCAGCGTCTATGCCGCCCACGGCTATGGCCCGGTCCTGATGGCCGGGGCGGAGATGATCCAACTGCGGCGCGGCCTCGGCGCCGCCGCCGGCTTCCACGACGACGCCGTCCATTTCGGCCGGCCGGCGGCGGGGGGAGCAGTCAAATGAAATCCATATTCTTATACTTGACTCTTGGCGCGCTGCTGGGACCCGCGGGATGCGCCAACGCCCCGCCAACCCGCCCGGACGTCCCCGGAGTGGACTGGATTGATCCCGACACCGGCCACCGGATCATCCGCCTTTCCACCGAGCCGGGCAGCTCGACGCTGTATTTTCACGACAATTCCTACACGCCGGAGGGCGACAAGCTGCTCTTCAACACTCCCGGCGGCGTGGCGGTGATGGACATCACCAAACTGGGCGTCCAACCGCCGAAGATTGAGCAGCTCATCCCCGGGCGCGGGGCGAACATGGCGCGCAAAAGCCGCGAAGTCTATGTCAGCCGCGGCCGGGGC
>JBEKUQ010000476.1:0-3431 GCA_049514835.1 Verrucomicrobiota bacterium
ATTTGCTGGTCAATCACGTTGAGGTAGGTGATGGCGCTGTTGTTGGCCGTGTCCACTTCGTTCTCCAGCGGCGGGACGCGCACTTCATATTCATACTGGCCGGTTTCCGGTTCGGCGACCTCAAATTCCACCGGCAGTTCCTGAAGCTGCTGGGCGTTAAGGTGTTTGGCCTGGACGACCTGCCCCTCCCGCAGCAACTGCACCGTCAGGTCTTCCAGCTCGCAACCGACCAGGCGGAGGGTGGCGTTGATGCGCGCCTTTTGTTTGACATAGGAATAGGGCTGAAAACCCGTGATGCGAACGGCCACGTCGCGCGCCTTGCCCTGCCGGCCCAGCGCCACCGCGTAGATGGGCGCCTTGCGAAGGCGCGCCAGCGCGCCGGTCTTGGCCGGATTGACCAGTTCAAAATCATGTCCGTCTGTCAATAATATCACGGCGTTGACCGCCTCATCGCCGGCCGGCGCGCTCAGGAGCGTGCCGACGGACTTGTGGAAGCGCGTCGTCCGGCCGGCCGGCGCGAGGTCGAGAACCGAGCGCAGCACCGGCCGCGCGTCGTCGCTGAATTCAAACAGGCGCAGCCCCGCGCCGGCCGCCACGCCGTTGGCCGCGACCGCGCCCGAATCCAGCAAAAGATCCCGGGCGGCGTCGAAACGGCTTTTCTCGCCGGCATCGCGCTGTTTCATGCTGAGGGAACTGTCCAGGGCGATCAGCGTCACCCGGTCCCGGGTGGGCGGCGGCAGGAATTCGCGCCGCGACGGCTGGAGGAGCAGGGCCAGCAGGAGGGCCAGCCCGCCCAGCCGGAAAAGCAGCAGCGCCAGATTGCGCCAGCGTCCGACGGAGGAGCCGACGCTCCAATAAATCCGGACGGTCAAAAACAACAAGAGCAGGCCCAGCAAGACAATGACCGGCTCCGGCAGGATGGGATCAAAAATGATTTCGCCGGCTGGCGGAGGGTTCATGCCGGCCTCCTCCGAATCAGGAATTGGAAGCCGCTTTCCAGCAGGAGGACCCCCAGCGCGCCGAGCAGGAACCAGTGAAAAACCGGGCGGCCGCGCGCCAGTTCGTCGTAATCGTCGCCCCCGGCCACGAGATGGGCCTCGTGCGGGCCGGCGAATTCGGAGGGCAAAACATTTTTGTCAATTTGGCGCAAGTCGGATTGGTCCGTGGCGGCGTTGATGGCGAAGGCATAGGCCGGGCGGGGCGAACCGAGGGTGTAGAAGCCAAGCTGGTCCGGGGTGAAGGCCAGACTGCAACGCTCGCCGGTCAATTCACGTTTGGCGGTGACGGGCGCACCGGCGGGGCTGAGGAGGTCGTCGCGCACTTCAGCGCGCCAGATTTCCGCCTGCAACGATGCGCCGATGGTGTGAGCGCAGGGCGGCGGCTCGGAGGTTTCCAGGGCTTTGACCAAATCCTGCATCCAGGCCGGGAAAATCCGCTGCCGGGCCAGGTTGCTGGAGAACTCGCCCGCGGAAAAATTGAGGAGCAAGAGCGTGCCCAAGCCGTGATGAAGCGAGGCCATGGCCGGCGAGCCGTCGCCGTACTCCAGGAGGACGCCGCCCGCGCTGGTCGCGCCGGCCTGGTAATAATCGTAGAATTCCAGCAGCGCCAAGTCCTGGCGCGTGTTGCCTTGGAACAGCTTGAGGAAGGGCGACTTGAAATCGCCGCGGGCGATTTGCTGCGCCCCCGCCGTCACGTTGGTGGCGATGTTGCGGCGGGACAAGCGCAGCGGCAGGGAGTTCGGGCCGGTGATTTTCTCCAGCGCGGCCAGGTTTTCCGCGTCGGCCGGGCCGTCGAGAAAATAGACCAGCCCGCCGCCGCGAAAGAGGAATTTTGCCGTGGCGTCCCAGGCCTCCGGGGTGAGGCGGCCCACCTGGGTGAAGAAGGCCTTTTGCACGCCAGCCAGGCGCGCCGGGGTCAATTCGGCGGAGGAAATGACGCGCGGCAGCAGGGAGCCGCCCTCGTTGGCAAACGGATTGAGGGCGGTCTTGAGAAAATAGGCGCTGTTGCGCCGGTCCTCGGCCGTGTCGGTGACGAGGAGCACCTCCTCCTTTTCCAGGACGGGGATAGTCAAGAAGAAATGATTGTCATACTCCAGGGCGTCCGGCGGCAGGCGCACCTCGCAGAGATGCGTGCCCGGCCCGCCGACCGCCACCGGCACGGTCACCTTTTCCTCCGACCAGGGCGCCAGCGAAATTTCCCGGTCGAAACTGAATCTCTTGTCGAGCGTGACGGTGACGCGCCCGGCGAGCGGGTCGCGGCTGAAATTGCCGATGGAGATTTCCAGCGGCACGGTGTCGCCGGCCAGCACCTGGGTTTGCGAGGGCCGGGCGTCCACGATGGCGTGGTTGTCGAGCTTGGCTGGTCCCACGTCCACGAAAAACAGCTTGGCCGCGGGCGGCAGCATCTGGAAATTCGCGTTGGCCCACTTTTTCCGCGCAAAATCGGAGAGGTAATAGATTTCCGGCCGCGGGGCGGTCTGGCCGATGAGCCGGGCCGCCGCCGCGTTGGCCAGGTTGACGTCGGCCCGGCCAAGGCCGGGTTTGAGCTGGTTCAAAAAGCGCTTTGCTTCCGCGAAGTCCTTGGAAAAGGTGGTGAAGCAGGAGGCCAGTTCCGGGTCCATCAGCAGGAGGTTGACCGTGTCTTTCGCGCCGAGCGAATCCATCAGCTTGGCCGCCTCATGGGCGGCGCGTTCGCGGGAAGGCGGTCCGTCGCCCTTGTGTTCCATGCTCACCGAGTGATCGAGGACGATCAAAACCTGGCGGCCCGTCAGCGCCGCCGGGTTGGAGCCGAACCGCCGCAGGACCGGCTGAAGAAAGGCCAGGAGGAGCAGCAACAAAAACAGCGTGCGCAGGAACAACAAAATCCAATGCCGCCAGCGGTGCAGTTTGGACCGCCGCGCCATCGTCTGGCGGATCAGTTCGAGCGACGGGAATTTGAAATGACGCGGGAAACCCTTGTTGAGCAGATGCAGCACCAGCGGCAGCGCGGCGAGCGGGATCAAAACGGCAAACAGGGCTGGACTCAAAAAAGACATGGGTTACCGCCCGGAAGAGATGTTTCCGCCGCGGAAGCCAAGATAGGCCTCGATGGCATCCAGGTACGGACGATTGGTCCGCACCAGCGCGTAACTGATGCGGCGTTGGTTGGCTTCACGGGCCAGAGCGTCCGCCCGGCGCCGCGCCGTCTCCCGATAGGCCTCGCGGATTTCATCCACCTCCACTTCCACCTCCTCGTGGGTTTCCATGTCGTGAAAACGCGCGGCGTGGACGGCCGGCAAATCCAGTTCATCCGGATGCGCCACATGGAGGAGGAGGATTTCAAATTTCCGGTGCAGGAAGCGGCTCAAGGCCTCGAAGGTCTTTTCGGTCTCGTCCCAAAAATCCGAGAGCACGACCAGCCGGCCGCGCTTTTTGAAGAGCAAATTGCACTCG
>JBEKUQ010000477.1:0-3417 GCA_049514835.1 Verrucomicrobiota bacterium
GGCGACGCTGGACAGATTCAAGGACGTGGTGGCGCAAACCGCGGAGTTCATGGCCTCCTATGCGGCCTGGGACGACAAGGGAAAACGCTGCGTGCTCGGGCCGGTGTTGCAGAGCGCGCAGGAGATATTCCCGAAGGAACACACGCTCAATCCGACTTTCGAATTGACTTACTGGCGCTGGGGCCTGGAAACCGCGCAACGCTGGCGGCAGCGGCTGGGACTGGCCCGTGAGCCGAAGTGGGACGACGTGCTGCAAAAGCTGGCCGCGCCCGCCGTCGAGCAGGACAAATATCTCTTTGCCGAGACCGCCCCGGGAACGTATTCGGAAAAGAAATGGGTGAAGGACCATCCCGCCGTGACCGCGGCGCTGGGGATGCTGCCGGGGCCGGGCCTGGACCGGCCCACCATGCGGCGCACGCTGGATTGGATCTGGGAAAACTGGAACTGGCCGCAGACCTGGGGCTGGGATTGCCCGATGCTGGCCATGTGCGCCGCGCGCCTGGGCGAACCGGAAAGGGCCGTGGACGCTCTTTTGCTTGACACTCCCAAAAACCATTACGCCCTCAACGGCCACAACTATCAGCGGCCCGGCCTGGCGGTTTATTTGCCGGGCAACGGCGCCCTGCTTTACGCCGCCGCCATGATGGCGGCCGGCTGGGACGGCGCGCCCGACAAACCCGCCCCCGGTTTCCCCGACAACGGCCAGTGGACCGTCCGCTGCGAGGGGCTGCTCAAAGCCCCTTAGGCGCATTGGAAGATTTGTGGCGGCGAGGGTCCCACTTTTTCCGCGGCGGTTCGGGAAGGCCCTGCGCCCGCAGGGCGGTGCGGAAATGAGTTTTGGCGACTTCGCTGAGTTTTTCCGCGCCATATTTGGCGACGAATTCCTTGGCGGCGGCGTCCACCGCGGCCGATGCCCCCTTGGGAAAAGTGATCTCGAATCGTTTGCCCAAGGCGGCCAGGCGCGTGACGAATTCGTTGCGGGCCAGAATGGAAGCGGCGGCGACGGCCAGGTCTTCCTCGGCCTTGTGGCGCTGCACCAACTCCAGGCTCCGTCCCATTCTCATGAGGGCGGAGGCCACGGTGGCTTTGTCGTGGGCGAATTGATCGCTGATGGCGCGGACGGGCGGCGGATTCATTTGGTAGGACAGGCCCATCAGGTTTTCAATGACGCGGGCGTGGCCCCACGCCAGCATGGCATTGACGCTGCGCAATTTCAGGAAAAGCCGGTTGTAGGCCTCGTTGCCAATGGGGACGACGGCGTGGACGCAGCCAGCCGTGCCACGAATTATTTTGGCCAGCTCGGCAATGCGCCGGTCGCTGGAAATGGCCTTGGAATCGCGGATGCCAACGCCCTTCCACGCGGCGACGACCGATTCGTTGATATAGACCCCCGCCACGCACAGCGGGCCGAAAAAATCGCCCTTGCCGCTTTCGTCCACGCCGATGCGGGGCGCGAGCAACTCCGGCTGCAAAACGGTTTCGTAGCCGAGCTTGACTTCCTGCAAAATGAGCGGTTCGAGCACAAATTCCACAAAATCCCGCGTGTCCTTGCCCTGGACGACGAGTTTGCCGCTTTGATAAAAGACCAGGCTGGTTTTTTCCTTGTCCGCGGCAAAGCGGGCATACGGGACTTCGCGGAACGAGTAGCCGTGGTCGCGCAAATAATTCTCCAGGGCGCCGGCCTGGGCGTCGGTCAGTTTGCAGGTGTGGCAGGTGATCGGGTTCACGGGATTGGCGGTCGTCAGGCGTCACGAAAAAATAACCTGAACATTCTGGCTGGTTCTTTTGGCCGCTGGCGGCGTTGCTCGTTCGTCACAGATTACCTCGAATATGCTCCTCGCTCGCGCCTTGCCAGCGGCCAAAACTCCTGCGCCATAATTGTTCATGTTATTTTTTCGTGACGCCTTAGTCCCGCCTTGCGGGATAATTCATCCAACTTCATTATCAGGCTTGAACAAAAAAGGGAACGCTGAAAACAAACAAGAATAAACGGAAGATGGCGCGGCAGTTGCTGGAGTGGTTCGGGCAAAACGCCCGCGACCTGCCGTGGCGGCGGACGCAGGATCCCTACGCGATTTGGATGGCGGAAATCATGTTGCAGCAGACGCAGGTGAAAACGGTCGCGGCCTATTGGCAACGGTGGATGCGGGCGCTGCCCGATGCCCGCGCCTTCGCCCGCGCCAAGTCGGCGCAGGTCCACAAGTTATGGGAAGGTCTGGGTTATTACGCGCGGGTGCGCAACGCGCACGCGGCCGCGCGGGTGATGGTGGAGAAGCACGGCGGGGAATTTCCGCGAACGTTTGCCGAAGCGCTCGCCCTGCCGGGAGTGGGGCGATACACGGCGGGCGCCGTTTGCAGCATCGCCTACAACCACCCAACCCCGGTCTTGGATGGAAATGTGACGCGGGTTTTGAGCCGCGTCTTTGGCGTGGGCGGAGAGCCGCGGGGCAAGAAAGCCAACGCGCGGTTGTGGAGCCTGGCGGAAGAGCTGGTTTCCATTGCGGCAGGTTTGCCGTCTCCAGGCCCGGCGAAGGCGGACCGATTTTCTCCTCCGCCCAAGCCGCAAAAGACAGCGCGGATTTTCTCCGCCGCCAAAGCCGCGCCGGGCGGCGCGGATTCGGGAAAGCCGTCCCGCGGCAATTGCGGACGGTTGAACGAGGCCTTGATGGAACTGGGCGCGCTGATCTGCAAGCCCAAACAGCCGGTTTGCGCCGCCTGTCCCCTGCGACGAGTTTGCTTCGCGCGGGCCGCCAACCGCGTGGCGGAATTCCCGAGGGCCAAGGCGCCGGTGAGGGCGGAGCGGCGGCGGTTTTTGGCGTTTATTGTCAACAGGAAGGGACGCCTTTTGGCGCGGCAGCGCCCGGCGGGCGGGGTGAACGCGCTCTTGTGGGAGTTTCCCAACGTCGAGATCGCGCCGGAGGAAAAGAGCCCGGCGGCCGCGGCCGCGCCGTTTGTCTTGACAGCGACGAAGCCGGTTTGCCGGGTGCGGCATTCGATCATGCGCCTTCGGATTTTGCTCGAGGCCTGCCGGGCGCGATGGCCGGGGCCGCCGGGCAAGGGGGCCGCGCCGGGGGTGTGGCGGACGCCGGCGCAGTTGGAACGCCTGGCATTCACCAGCGCGCATCGGAAGGTTCTGGCGGCATGGCAGGAGGAAATAAAGCTCGAAAAACGGACGGTTCGAACTTAAGTTGGAATCGTGCAAGAAGACAGACGAAAGCCGATGAAGATCGTTGGCCGCCAAGGCACGCCCAAGGTGGATGTGCTGGCCATTGATTCAATGCAGAAAATGGTCAACGTGTTGCAAGAGGGTTGCCCTGGCCTTCCCAAAGGAGTGTGGCGATTCAAAAGTTTTGAAGAGGCGGATCAATGGACGATGAAAATGCTAACCCGACCGCGCCACCCCGCGCCCCGACGGTA
>JBEKUQ010000478.1:0-3399 GCA_049514835.1 Verrucomicrobiota bacterium
GGGTTGCGATGGCGGGCGCCCGTCAATTCCATGATGACGCCGCCGCCCTCTATCTTGACAATGTCGCGGGCCGCGTTGGTCGAAATCCAGAAGACCTGCCCGATGAGCAGGTCCAATCGGTAGCAGGGGTCGGTCCCCGCGGGGACGGTGACGGTTTCCGAGCCGGTCACTTCCACGTTCAGCGAGATAATTGATCCTCCTCCGAGGCTGGAGAAAACCGGGACGGTGGACTTGTAGCCCGCCGCCAGCGGCAGTCGCCGGAACAGATGGTATGCCTCTTCGTTGTCATACGCGGGACCGGACAACGTGATCTTGCTGACGTCATCCTTGCCGGTCATTTTCAGGTCGGCGTGATCGGAGGCATAGACGGCATCGGCCTCGCCCAGCAGGTTGTGTTTCCAAACGCTGTGGATCGGTTTCATGGTGGCGGCGTCCACCTCCACGTGGCTGGCCTGCCCCGAGCCTGCCGACATGAGGAGGCCGAGGCGCCAGATTTTTTGGCCGTGGCTCTCCGCGGCGTCGGCGGTCAACACGCCGAATCCGATCTTGAGGCCGCCGGCCAGCTTGACGTCCCACCTCTCCTCCTCGCCGTCGGCCCAGGGCGCGGCCAGAAGATCGTTGTTGCGGGCCAGGTAGTCGCGCGCCAGGGCAACCAGTTCCTTTTCTTCGGGATAATCCTTGACCAGCGTTTCAAAGCTGGCAGTGGCCGCGGAATAGTTTCGTTTCTTGTACTGACAGACTCCCAGCCGGTACTGCGCCTGCGCCGCCAGCGCCTTGCTCGTCTTTGCCTGCTCGATGACCTGCTGATACAGGGTCATCGCGCCGTCAAGGTCTCCTTTGGTTTCCTCCGAATAAATGGCCTTTTCCAGGGTTTCGGAAGGCGAATCGGCCCGCGCCAGGGGCGCCGAGCTGGTGAGAATGGCGAGTGACAGCAGGGTCAAAATTGCTTTTGCCCGGCCCAACGATGAATAATTTGTTTTCATGGCCGCAAGTGTGGGGCTGGATTGTTACTCGATTATTACCGCTGCGTCCTTTCTTTGTCCGCTTCGCGTTCCAGCTTGAGCGGAAAAGTCTGGCCGCCTTGCGTCCAGGTGCCGGCCAATTGGCTCTTATCGCCGTTGAGATCGCACTGGAACGACCCGCCGATTTGGTTGAAATTCAACTTGACTGTCGGCGCGTCAAACGAAGCCGACGTGGCCGCGATGCCGTTGACTCCCTGGTCCACGCTGTCCATCTCCGCGCGCCAGGCGCCTTCGGCATTGGCGCCGATTCTCAGTCTCAGGCGGAGGGACGTCGGCCCGGCCTGCAAAGTTCCCTGCCAGGCTCCTTGCGCGCCCGGCCCGGCCTGGTAGTCGCTGGGCGTCATCAGTTCCGGAATTTTGTCCGGGGTGGCTGTCCATTGCAGTGTCAAAGGGAGGCTAAGGCCGGCCTGCTTCCACGTGCCGGACATTTGCTTGCCGGCCGCGTCAACCTTGCCCTCGTAAGACACTCCGGGCGCCAATTCCACCGTCACGGTCGGATAATCATAAACGAATTTGGTCGCTGGAATGTCGGCGGTGCGCTGATCAATGCTGTCCACGGTCACATGATAGACGCCATTGGATTTGGCGATCTTCAAGACTCCGCGCAGGGAGCTTGGCCCGGCAGTGACCGTGCCTTGCCACGCGCCTTCGATTTTAGGAGCGTGGGCCGCGCGGATGGCATGATAGACTTTGGGGGTCAGCGCGGCCAGTGCGGCCACGATCACGATTACCGAAATGATGAGGATGGTTTTGTTCAGCTTGGCGGAGTTCATAGTTCTATTTTGGACGCGCGAGGGACAAGTCCCCGCCCTTTCCACGCACACTCTTAAACGACTTCTGTTACCGGATTATTACCGGCAGGTCCGTTTATCGTGACCAGGGCGCGGTCAAGATTGCGGCAGCGAGAGAAACCAGGGTGTCGTTCCCATCCCGCCCCAACTGCCGGGCTTGTGGTTGGCCAGGAACACTTTGCGCAGCGTCTCGTCGTAGGGGGTCAGCGCGGTCCACAAGACGCCGGGGCTGTCCTTCCAGCGCGCGTCCGCCGCGCCGCCGTCAATTCTCTGGAAGACGGCGCCCTCCACTTTTTGATTCCACATGAAATCGCGGTTGGTGGCGATGAGACGCGCCATGTCGTCCTGGTCAAAGACCAGCCCGTGTTCACGTGCCGCCACGATGGCCTCGACATCTATGCCGTAGTAGCCGCCGTTGGGATGGACACCCACCCAATGTTTGGGCGAACCGTCGCTCTGGTAATCCCAGGCGCCGGCCGGCTCCCAATAATTCCAAACGAAGTATTGGCCGTTGTCGCGCGTTTTCATGCGCGATTTCATCAGGCGATACCACTTTTCCGCGCGCGCTTTGTAAGCGGGTTTTCCGGTGGCATCGTGCAGCGCCAGAAGCCAGAGCGCGACGGCGTTGGCCTTGTTGTCCGGATGAGAGAAGCCGGTCGCCGGATCCAGTCTTTTGGCGTATCCCTCGGACCATTGGCCGCTGGCCGCATCCATGCCGAAGGGCAAAACAATGGAGATGGCGCCGCCGTTGGCGGTGTCGCGCCAGGCGCCGCGCTGGTCCCATTTCGCGAAGATTTGTTCCGAGAGCTTGAGGTAACTTTCAGCCTTGGCCTGATACTTTGGCTTGAGGGCGGGGTCTTTGAGGATTTGGCCGGCCATGCGGGTGACGGGCCGCAACGCCATGGCCTCGCCGAGCAGGCTGTCCGCGTTGTAGGAGTTGAGCTGGTCGGTGTCCGTGCCCGCGGCCTCGCGTTTTGGCCAGCCGATGAAACCGTCCGGCTCGGTCAGGCCGCGGCGCACCCAGGAATCAGTCCAATCCACCAACCGGTCCACCCACCCGGCATCGTGCGTGGCGAGCCAGCCGTAGTAAAAGCCGCTGAGGAACGGGCTGATGAGCCAGCCGATTTCTTCGCCCGATTCCTTGTCGCAGGAGCGCGAGCGGGCGTCGCTGAGGATGTACTTCTGCCACTGCTCCAGCCATGATTTGGCCAGGCTCGGTGGCATCCATGGCGCCATGCCCTGGGCCAGCGCGGCCCAAGCCGGGCCGGGGCCGACAGCCGGCGCGGCGGCCAGGGCGACGGTGGTGCGGGAAAAGTACTTGACGAATTCGCGGCGGTTCATGGCGTAATGTTGTTTCAGCCCCGCCCCTTGGCAAGTAAAAGAGAATTCATTTTCCGCGTTTGACTTGAGGGGGGAAAAAATTTAGACTGAGGCAAATGTTGGCTGTTGAACCAAGTCTGGCTGCCGTTCCCGCGGAAGCCCCGCCGCCCAAGCCGCCGCCGGTCTGGACCCAGATTGTCCACTCGATGGAGCCGTTTTTGGAAGGCGTGGCCGAACGGCTGATGGCCCAAGCCGGCGAGTTCGAA
>JBEKUQ010000479.1:0-4179 GCA_049514835.1 Verrucomicrobiota bacterium
TGGGTGTTGAGTTGGGAAAGGGGATGTCTTCATTTCACTATTCATAATTCACTATTCATAATTCCATGAAATCCGCAATCCGCAATTGTCTATGCCTGACGATTTCTCCATAGACGTCCGCGGCATGACCAAGCGCTTCGGCCGCATCACCGCCGTGGACCACATTGACCTCCAGGTCCGCACCGGAGAAATCTGCGGCTTCCTCGGCCCCAACGGCAGCGGCAAGACCACCTTCATCCGCATGTTGTGCGGCCTGCTCCGCCCCGACGAGGGCCAGGGCGTTTGTCTCGGCCACAACATCATCACCGACAGCGATGCCCTCAAACGCCAGGTCGGCTACATGACCCAGCGCTTCAGCTTTTACGAGGACTTGTCCGTCGAGGAAAACCTCGACTTCGTGGCCCGCATGTATGCCGTCAAAAACCGCCGCCAGGCCGTGCGCGAAAGCATCGCCGGCCTGGGCCTGATGGACCGCAAGGACCAACTGGCCGGCCAGCTTTCCGGCGGCTGGAAACAGCGCCTCGCTCTCGCCGCCTGCGTCCTCCACCACCCGAAACTCCTTTTGCTGGACGAACCCACCGCCGGCGTGGACCCCAGGGCCCGCCGCGATTTCTGGGAACAAATCCATCAGCTCGCCGCCCGCGGCCTCACCTTCCTCATCGCCACCCATTACATGGACGAAGCCGAGCGCTGCCATCGCCTCGCCTTCATCGCCGGCGGCAAACTCCTCACCCACGGCACCGCCGCCGAAGTCCTTGCCCTCTCCCGCCTCGTCACCTGGTCTGTCGCCGGGCCGGATTTGACCGGCCTCGCCGCCCGCCTCCGCCAGTGCCCCGGCGTCCAGGAAGCCTCCCCCGCCGCTCGAATGGCGCCAGGTTGAGCCGAGCCTGGAGGATGTTTTCATCCACCTCATCGGTGAGGCCCCCGCCAATTTCTCCCCATGAAAAAACATCGCGAATTCTCCCCCGCCCGCTTCTGGGCCATGATTGTCAAGGAATTCATCCAGATGCGCCGCGACCGCCCCACCTTCGCCATGATGATTGGCGTCCCCATCTTGCAGCTCACTCTTTTTGGCTTTGCCATCAACTCCGACCCCAAGCACCTTCCCGCCGCCCTGCTCGTCGCCGATCACGGCCCCGTCGAACGCACCCTCCTCAGCGCCATCAAAAACACCGCCTACTTCGATTTCGTCCGCCAGGTCAGCACCGAAGCCCAGGGCCGCGAGCTTCTCGCCCGCGGCGAGGTTCAGTTCGTCGTCAATATCCCCCAAAACTTCAACCGCGATGTCCTGCGCGGCCGCCGTCCCGCCATCCTCGTCGAAGCCGACGCCACCGATCCCGCCGCCACCGGCAACGCCCTCGGCGCCCTGCCTGCTTTTCTTGACAACGCCCTGCAAAACGACCTCAAGGGTCCCCTCTCCTACCTCGCCCCCACCAACGGCCCGGCCGCCCTGCGCGTCCACGCCCTTTACAACCCGGAGGGCGTCACCCAGCTCAACATCGTCCCGGGCCTGCTCGGCGTCGTCCTCACCCTCACCATGGTCATGATCACCGCCCTCGCCATCACCCGCGAACGCGAATCCGGCACCATGGAAAACCTTCTCTCCATGCCCACCCGCCCCTTCGAAGTCATGGTCGGCAAAATCATTCCCTACATCCTCGTCGGCTACATTCAAATCTCCCTCCTGCTCCTGGCCGCCCGCTTCCTTTTCCACGTGCCGATGATCGGCAACCTCCTCCTCCTCTACGCCGCCGCCCTGGTTTTCATCGCCGCCAACCTTTCCATGGGCATCACCTTTTCCACCATCGCCCAAAACCAGCGCCAGGCCATGCAAATGGGCGTCTTCTTCTTTCTCCCCTCCATCCTTCTCTCCGGCTTCATGTTTCCCTTCCGCGGCATGCCTAATTGGGCGCAGACCGTCGGCGAAATCCTGCCCCTCACCCATTTCCTGCGCATCGTTCGCGGCATCCTCCTCAAAGGCAACGGCCTGGCCCAGGTCCTTCCCCACCTCTGGCCCATCGCCCTTTTCACCGCCGTCGTCCTGGCCATCGGCGTCAAACGCTACCGTCAAACCCTCGATTAAACTTATGAAAACTCCGCCCTTTTTCACTGCCGGCCTCCTCCTCCTTCTCGCCGCCTCCTGCTCCGTCGGCCCAGCCTACCAACCCCCCGTCCCCGCCCAATTCGCTCCCGCCGACTGGCGCTGGAAACCGGCCCAACCCGCCGACGCCCTCCCCAAAGGCGACTGGTGGAATGTCTTCCACGACCCCGTCCTCGCCGGCCTCGAATCCAACGCTCTCGCCGCCAACCAGGACCTCCGCGCCGCCGTCGCCCGCGTGGACCAGGCTCGCGCCGCCGCCCGCCTCACCCGCAGCCAGTTCTTCCCCGAACTTTCCCTCGATCCCTCCCTCGGCCGCCAGCGCGTTTCCGGCAACGAACCCATCCCCTTCCCCATCAAATTGAAACCCGTTTACCTCGACACCTACAACGTCCCCCTCGACCTCAGCTACGAACTCGATCTCTGGGGCCGCGTCCGCCGCTCCTTCCAATCCGCCGCCGCCCAGGCCCAGGCCTCCGTCGCCGACAGCCAGAACGTCCTCCTCACCCTCGCCGCCGACGTCGCTGTCAATTATTTCCTGCTCGGCGCCCTCGACGCCCAGATCGCCGCCCTCGCCTCCGACCTCCAGCTCCGCCAAGATTCCCTCCGCATCTTGCAGGCCCGTTACCAGGCCGGAACCCTCCCGGAACTCGACGCCGCCCAGGCCAAAACCGAGCTGGCCGCCGCCCGCTCCGACCTCGCCGACCTCCGCCGCCAGCGCGCCGAAACCCTCGACGCCCTCGCCCTCCTCTCCGGCCAGCCCCCCAGTTCCTTCATCCTGCCTGCTCCCTCTCTCCCCGCCGCGCCGCCGCTCGTCCCGGCCGGACTCCCCTCCTCCGTCCTCGAACGCCGTCCCGACATCGCCGCCGCCGAACGCGCCCTCGCCGCCAAATCCGCCCAGATCGGCGTCGCCCGCGCCGCCTATTTTCCTGTCGTTCGCTTGACAGGACAGGCCGGCTACCTCAGCGGCCAGGCCGGCAACCTCTTCAACATGGACAGCCTCACCTTCTCCTTCGGTCCCGGCGCCAGCCTTCCCCTCTTTACCGCCGGCCGCACCGCCGCCGGCGTCAGGCAGGCCAGGTCCGCCTATCAGGAAGGCCTGGCCAACTACCGCCAAGCCGCCCTCACCGCCTTCAAGGAAGTCGAAGACAGCCTCGCCCAAATCAACTTCTGGACCGACCAAGCCGGCGCCCAATCCGACGCCCTCGCTTCCGCCCGCCGCCTCACCCAGCTCACCCAGGCCCGGTGCGACGCCGGTCTCCTCACCCAACTTGAAGTGCTCGCCGCCCGCCGCGCCGAACTCCAGCAACAGCGTCAAACCGCCCAACTCACGGGCCGTCGTTACGCCGCCACCATCCGCCTCATCAAAGCCCTGGGCGGCGGCTGGCAGGAATAGCCGGCCGGGAATGCCGGACCTCTCCGCTTTATATCGCGCCCGCTGAACCGCTCACACGCCTCATCGCCGTTCTCAATTCCACAAATTGTTGTTTGCCAGACGATTCCTCCCGGGATACAATCTCCTCATGGTGTGACGAAATCGCGCCGCGCCAGGGCGCTTTTTCAAGTAGCAAGTGGTTGAAAATCAACAAATTGCACCCATAGCTCAATTGGATAGAGCATCTGACTACGGATCAGAAGGTTGTAGGTTCAACTCCTACTGGGTGCGCCACTTTGTAAAGCCATTATTACAAGGTGTTTATGAATAGCCTTTCCTGCCGATAAAAAAGAAGAAAAATGTTGCTGTCCCCTTTCTGTCCCCGTTTTGATGTTCTGAGCGGTTGGTTGCGCCGGATGCTGTCTCTCCCTCCTCCCGTCCATGACCCGAAACGCAGCGCCAAGGCAGGAGAGAAATGCGAGCCCTCCTGAGTGTTTGGCGACCCGGCTGGTCACGCTGCCATAAGCATTGGTGACCACCACCGTGTATTGGCCGGCATCGCCGACACTCATGCTGCTCACCATAAACGACGCATTCGTGCCGTTTTGGACCAGGTTGGTGGCGTTAAGATACCACGAGTAGTTGAGAGGTGCGGCGCCTGTGGCCGTCACGCTTAAGGTCGCATTGCCGCCCTGCAAAATCCCTC
>JBEKUQ010000480.1:0-3359 GCA_049514835.1 Verrucomicrobiota bacterium
GACACGCCGGTTCATGAAAGATTTTTTACCACGGATTTCACGGATTTCACGGATAGAAACCTCGCGGTCCGAACCAATTTCCTATCCGTGAAATCCGTGAAATCCGTGGTTCAGTTTTTATCATTTATAATCGGAATTATGCAGCCACGGCAAGTAAATTAAGCGCACTAATACTGTGTATTAGCTGGCATGAAAGACCGCTTGCGGAAACCATCACATAAAATGATAATTCACGACCGTTCACTTTCCGTCGTTCCGTTAAAAGACGGATCGCAATATCAACTAGGCCACTTGACGCGCATTGAATGGCTTGAAACAGCAATGCACGGCAAGGTCGCCGGGCAGTTCAAAGCGAGCATAATCGATCTAGCGCCTCTTCCAGAAGGTTCAAAGCCCGTTGAAAGTCAACAGGTTCCAAAGGAAGTTCAAGATTGGCTTTTAAACACTTACGGCCAAGCTGTGCTGATACACGCGCTAGTACCGCGTCCTTTTCCTCCTGAGTTGGGACTCGGTCCCACACCACACGCAGTTGAAATTGGCCGCACTTAATCAACTGCTTGTGTTCGATAGCAGGATTCAAGATTATCGGCGGCGGCAGCGGAACATTCGTAAGATACATATTGGCAATAAATCACGGCTTTTCACCGCCGTCAAGCGTTACTTGCCGTGGCTGCATAATCCCGTTTATAATTTATCATTTATAATTGACTACAGCAGCAACATGGCGTCGCCGTAGCTGAAGAAACGGTAGCGCCGCTCCACCGCCTCGCGGTAGGCCCGGAAGAGGAACTCCCGCCCGCGCGTCTCCCCCGGCGCGGCAAAGGCGCACACCAGCATGAGCAGGGTGGAACGTGTCAAGTGAAAATTGGTCAGGAGCGAGTCAACAATTTTAAACTGGAACGGCGGGTAAATGAAAATATCCGTCGCGCCGCGCCCGGCCACGATCTCCCCGTCGCGGGCCGCCGCCACGCTTTCCAAAACGCGCAGCGTGGTCGTGCCCGCCGCCACAATGCGCGCCCCGGCCGCCCTGCCTTCGCCAATAAGACGCGCGGTTTCCGCGGTGATTTCAAATCGCTCCCGGTGCATGCGGTGCTCCGCCACGAATTGCGCCTTCACCGGCGCAAAAGTTCCCGCGCCCACGTGGAGGGTCACAGAACAGATTTTCACGCCGCGCGCGCGGATTTTATCCAGCAGCGCCTCGGTGAAATGCAGGCCGGCCGTCGGCGCCGCCACGCTGCCGGGCGCGCGGGCATAGACGGTCTGATAGCGTTCGCGGTCCTCCGGTTCCGTGCCGTCCCGTTCGATGTAGGGGGGCAGCGGGACTTCGCCAAGCTCATCCAACTTAGCAAATATATTATCCACTTCCGAAAAGCGCAGGCGGCGGTGGCCGGCGGCGTTGATTTCCTCCACCGTGGCGATGATGCCGGTGGGCCATTGGCGGTGGTCGAGCAGCTCGATGCGGCTGCCGATCCGGGCGCGCCGGCCCGGTCGCAGCATGGCCCACCAGACATTGGCCGCGGTTTCTTCCAGCAAAAGGATTTCAAAATGGCCGGTGGTCTGAAGGTTGTGTCCGCGCAGGCGGGCTGGGATGACGCGCGAGTCGTTCAAGACCAGCACATCCCCGCGGCGCAGATGGTCTGGCAAATTTGTAAACTGTTGGTGTTCAATGACTTGCGCATCGCGACGGGCGACCAGGAGCCGCGATTGGTCGCGGACGGCGGCGGGCCGGGCGGCAATGAGTTCGGGCGGAATCTCGATTTCGAAGTCTGCGGTGCGGAATCCAGGCGGCATTAGGAGCCAACATATCATAATGTGAATAACCCTGTGAATAACTTTTCCTAAAATATCCATTGACGAAAATGGGGAAAAATGGGTATAGTCGGGAATACTCGGAGAAAGATGTGGAAATTTGTGGTCCTGTTGGATGGCCCTGCGAGGGCCATCTGAAATGAACAATGTGTTATGCCGGCCGCGGCCGCCCAGAAAGTGACGTATCAGTCGCTCTACCGTTACACGGTGGATGCGAACCGGCGGGTGCAGATGCCCCTGCCGTGGCGGACGGCCAAACCCGTCGAGTTGACGATGATCGTTTGGCCGCAGCACGATTGCGGCCCCTGCCTGCGCGTCCTGCCGCCGGAGCAACTGGACAAGCTCCGGGAAAAAATTGAAAACATGCCCGCCTCCGAGAGAACCTCGCTCAAACGCCACATCGGCAGTTCTTCCATCAAGGTGGAACTGGACAGCGCCAAGCGGATTGTCATTCCTGCTGAAATGGCCGACGCGGTGGGCATCCGCGACGAGGCCGTTTTCGCCGGAATGCTGGACTACTTTGAGATCTGGAGCAAGGACCGCTACGCCGACATGCACTCCCAGGAAAAACGGGTGGTGGCCAACGCCCTCAAATCCCTCGAATGAAGAACCGGCTCATAACTCTGCTGAAGATGTGCCATACGCTTGACTG
The DNA here is from genome assembly GCA_049514835.1 of Verrucomicrobiota bacterium. Lineage (GTDB taxonomy): Bacteria > Verrucomicrobiota > Verrucomicrobiia > Limisphaerales > Palsa-1400 > JBEKOF01. Next base: position 2,462 of record JBEKUQ010000480.1, read on the forward strand.
GGCGAAGGACCGGACCGGGGTCTATTCCTTGCGCCATGTGAACAAGTTTCCAAAATTCGCGCGCGTCGCGCGGACGGCGGCGGTGGCGCCGTCACCTCAGAATCTGGCGGATCGGACGGATCGGATCGATCAGAGCGATCCGGCACAGCAGGCCGATCAGCCTCCGAAACCCGGGGCCGCCACACGTGAGTCGTCTGCGTTGGCAGGGCGGGCAGTCCACTGCCCGCCGCAGAACGGTGGCGCGACGCAGGTTCGTGTGCATCAGCCGTCCGGCGGGCAGGGGACTGCCCGCCCTGCCTTGCCTGCCTTGGCCGCATTGACCAGCGCCGGTTTTCTCCAGTCGGCAAAATTGAAAATAGAAGCTTTCTTCGTCGCGGCGGCGGCTTTTGTGCCGAAGAGCGCGGCGCGTCTGCGGGGCAGGTTGTTCTCCCCGCCCGCCGACTCGGGTCCGCGCGCCCAGGCCGAGCTGGCCTTGGAAAAGGTGAAAGTGATGAGGAACGATTTGGCGGATGCCGATTTGGTGGTCGTGGCGGTGCAAGCGAAGCCGGAGGGACCTTGCGCCGCCAGGGCCGAGGGGCGCGAGCCGGCGGCCAATCCCTGGACTCGCGTGGCGGCGCGCTGGATCAAGCTGAAAAACCCGGCGGAGGACGGCCGCCCGGCGCGCGTGGCGCCGCCCATGCCCGCCGCGCGGCGGGTGGAATTGGCGCGGACGCCGCCATTAAACCCATGTTAAGTGCCCGCATATTTTCACAAATCAGTCTTGACAACGGAGGTCCTGGCGGCGCTCCAGCCCAGGCCGGGGGGTTGCTACGCGGACGGGACCGTCGGAGGCGGCGGGCACGCGGAAGCCTTGCTCAGGGCCAGCGCCCCGGCCGGGAAACTGTTTGGATGCGACCGG
>JBEKUQ010000481.1:0-3358 GCA_049514835.1 Verrucomicrobiota bacterium
CGGCCTGATCGGGCGGATCGGACAGACCGGAGAGAGAAGAAACATTGAACCATTTCGTTTCCGCCGCAGAAAACGGAAACGGAGCAACAACAAGAACAAAGTAAATCGTCGGTCCGGCGTGCCGTCCGGCAGAATACATCCGCGGCTGTGGATGACGACGAGACTGAAAGGCAACATTATGGCAGATATCGCAAAAATGGTGGAAGAATTGAGCACCTGGTCGGTGATGGACATCGCCAACCTGGTCAAAGAACTTGAAACAAAATGGGGCGTGACCGCCGCCGCCCCCGTGGCCGCCGCCGCCGCCGCTCCCACCGGAGCCGCCGCCCCGCCCGCGGAGGCCAAGACCATGTTTGACGTGATCCTGGTCTCGGTCCCGGCGGAAAAGAAGATCGCGGCCATTAAAGCCGTCCGCGAAGTCAAGGCGGGCCTCGGTCTGGCCGACGCCAAGGCCCTGGTGGAAGGAGCCCCCAAGACGGTGCTGGAAGGCGCCAACAAGGCCGATTCCGACGCGGCCAAAAAGAAGCTCGAAGACGCCGGAGCCAAGGTCGAAGTCAAGTAAGTGCCAACACGGACGGTCGCGGGGCGGCGGGCGAAGACCCGCTCCCCGGCTGGAGAACCGTCAAACGCGAGATTTCTATCAGAAGTTTTGCCATTGTCATTGCAGGAGTAATACGGCTGCCAGTTCCCGGATGGACGGGAGACAGCCGCATTGTCGTTTCGATTAAACCAGGAGCTGGCCGGTGCCAGCCGTTGACCAGAGGTTAAAATGCCATCACGATTAACAGAACGCGTTCATTTTGGAAAAATCAAGGAGGTTATTGCCCCCCCGAATTTGATCGAGCTGCAGACCAATTCCTACCGGGAATTTCTCCAGACCGACGCCCCGCCCTCCAAGCGCAAAAACGTCGGCTTGCAGGCCGTCTTCACCGAGGTTTTTCCCATCGAGAGTTACGACGGCAAATGCGTCCTCGATTTTCAGAGCTACGAAGTCGGCGAACCCAAGCATGACTGGCTGGAATGCCTGCGCGAGGGCATCACCTTCGGCGCGCCCCTCCATGTGACTTTCTTGCTGAAAGAGGAAAAGGCGGCCAAAGAGGAAAAAGTGTTCATGGGCGAGCTGCCCTTGATGACCCCGCAGGGGACTTTTGTCATCAACGGCGCCGAGCGGGTCATTGTCAGCCAGTTGCACCGCTCCCCCGGCCTGGCCTTTGAAGCCAGCGTCCATCCCAACGGCAAGGTGCTCCATTCCTTCCGCATCATCCCCGACCGCGGCTCCTGGTACGAGGCCCAGTTCGACACCAGCGACATGCTCTACGTCTATTTGGACCGCAAGAAACGCCGGCGCAAATTCTTGACAACCACTTTCTTCCGCGCCCTCGGCTATGGCAGCGACGCGGACATTTTAAAGCTCTTTTATGAAATCGAGGAATTGAGCATCAAGGACGCCGAAAAGCTGGAGGACATTCAGAACAAGGTGCTGGTGGAAGACGCCGAGGACAAGGACAAGGGCATGGTGGTGGCGCGGGCCTTCGAGCCGCTTTCCAAGGCGGTGGTCCGGCAAATCGCCGAACTGGGCGTGGCCAAAATCCGGGTGGTGGACACCACGGTGGATGACGGGATCGTGATCAAATGCCTGAAGAAGGACCCGACCAAGAACGAAGAGGAGGCGCTCAAGGACATTTACCGGCGGTTGCGCCCCGGCGACCCGCCCACCGCGGCCAACGCGCGCGCGCTGATCAAACGCCTGTTCTTCGACGCCAAACGCTATGATCTGGGCCGGGTCGGCCGTTACAAGATCAACCAGAAGCTGGGCATCAAGGGGGGCGACTCGCGCATCCTGACCAAGGAAGACCTGGTGGCGGCGACCAAGTATTTGCTGCGGCTGAAAAAGGGGGAAGGCTCGCTGGATGACATTGATCACCTGGGCAGCCGGCGCATTCGCACGGTGGGGGAATTGCTGGCCAACCAGTGCCGGGTGGGCCTGGCCCGCACCGAACGGCTGGTCAAGGAGCGCATGACCTTGTTTGATCAAAGCCTGGAGAGCATGTCCCCGCAGAAGTTGATCAATCCCAAGGCCCTCTCGGCTGTCATCCGCGATTTCTTCGGGCGCAGCCAGCTTTCCCAGTTCATGGACCAGATCAATCCGCTGGCGGAATTGACCCACAAGCGGCGCTTGTCCGCCCTGGGGCCTGGGGGATTGTCGCGGGATCGGGCGGGCTTCGAGGTGCGGGACGTTCATCCCTCCCACTACGGCCGCATTTGCCCGGTGGAAACGCCGGAAGGACCCAACATTGGCTTGATCGCCTCGCTGGCCACCTTCGCCCAGGTCAATGATTTTGGCTTTTTGGAAACGCCTTATCGCCGCGTGGAAAAAGGCCGGGTGAGCAATCACATTGACTATTTGACGGCCGACCGCGAGGAGAACTTCATCGTGGCGCAGGCCAACGCGACGATTGACGAGAAGGGCAATTTCCTCGGCGAACGCGTCACCTGCCGCAGCAAGAGCGACTTCATTGACGTGGAGCCGATCCGGGTGGATTACATGGACGTTTCCCCCAAGCAACTCGTCTCGGTCGCGGCGAGCTTGATTCCGTTCCTCGAACACGACGACGCCAACCGCGCCTTGATGGGGTCCAACATGCAGCGCCAGGCGGTGCCCCTGCTCATCACCGAGTCGCCTTATGTGGCCACCGGCCTGGAAGAGCGCGTGGCCCGCGATTCGCGGGCCGTGCTGGTGGCCGAGGACGGCGGCAAAGTGGCCTCGGTGACCGGCAATTTGGTGGTGGTGACCACCGACGGCAAGATGCCGGACAGCAAAAAGAAGCTGCGGCACGATCCGGCCAGCGGCGTTTGGGTCTATCCCATCCGCAAATTCATGCGCTCCAACGCCGCCACCTGCATCAACCAGAAGATTCTGGTGGCCAAGGGCGACACCATCAAGAAGGGGCAGGTCATCGCCGACGGTCCCTGCACGCAGGGAGGCTAATTGGCCCTGGGCCGCAACGTGCTCTGCGCCTTCATGCCGTGGAACGGCTACAACTTCGAGGACGCCATTTTGATCAGCGAACGGATCGTCAAGGACGACGTGTTCACCTCCATTCACATTGACGAATTTGAAGTGGGCGCGCGCGACACCAAGCTCGGCCCGGAGGAAATCACCCGCGACATTCCCAACCTGGGCGATGAAGCGTTGAAGAACCTTGGCCCCGACGGTGTCATTCGCATCGGTGCGGAAGTCAAGCCGGGCGACATCCTGGTGGGCAAGATCACTCCCAAGAGCGAAACGGAACTGGCACCCGAAGAGCGCCTGTTGCGCGCCATCTTCGGTGAGAAGGCAGCCGACGTTAAGGACACC
>JBEKUQ010000482.1:0-3356 GCA_049514835.1 Verrucomicrobiota bacterium
CGCCATCCTCCTGCAGCGTTTCTCCGACCACCCAGCGGTCATTATTGGTCGCCGACTGCTCTTCCAGGAGATGCACCACGAGTTTGTCCATCTCCGCGGCCTTGTCAGCGCTGCGCATGTCGGCGGATTCCTTCAGTATTTTTTCGAGCGCCTTCTGGAGCGCCGGATCGTCGCCCCCGGCGTCAAGGACGATGAGTTGACCAATCCGATTGGTATCACCCTGCAACATGGCCCACAAAAAAGTTTGCATCGTTGCCTCGGGCGTGGTCTGGCCGACATCGCGCATTTCCCGGGGCCGGAGAACGTCGCCCAAGGCTTTGCCGTCGGGTGTATGCCAAGTTCTGGCGGCGGCCAACTGCTCCGCCTGCGCGGAGAACTCCGCAATCTTGGCCCGTAGCGCCGGAGCCTCCAACCGCAGCCGTTCCAAATCGGCCCGATCCCGCGCCGCGATGTCAATCATACCGGCAAGTGGCGGTGCCGGCTGAGCTGTTTGGGCCGGCAAATTATGCAAACGCGCCTGCAAGTCCGATTGTTCCGCGCGGGCGGTGGCCAGCGCTTGTTGTTGAATGAGCAGCGGCGTGGCCAGAATCCCGGCCAGCAGCGCCGCGCCAATGACGATTTTTGCTTTGGTCATAATCAGAAAGTTTGAAATCCAACCGCCGGCGCCGGAAGCCGCCGTGGCCGCCGAGCCAGCCGCCAGCAAAGCGGCCAATCCGGCCGGTACGGTTTCGACGGCATGAGCCGTCAGCGCGCCGCCCAGGGCCGCGGCCGTGGTGGTGATGCCGCGCTTGACCAGCTGTTCGCGCAGGCGTTCCAGGGCGCGATCCACTCGTTTGCGCGCCGCTTCCGCGCTCGCTCCCAGCGCCGCGCCGACGCCCGCGAAATCCCGCTGCTCGAAATACCGCAGCAAGAGCGCGTCGCGGTCAGCGGGAGGGAGTTTCGTCAGGGCTTCATCGAGCAAGGGGCGGATTTCCTCCCAGCCGGGCTGGGGATCGGAATTGGTTGAATTCATTTCCACGGATTGTTGTTCGCGCCGGAGACGCCGCGCCTCGGCGCGGAGAAAATCCAACGCGGTATAACGGGTGTCGCGATGCAACCATCCCGCCAGCACCGTTCCCTCGGGGATGGAGCGGGCCTGGCGCGCCAGGTTGGCAAAGACCACCTGCGTCACGTCCTGCGCCAATTGCTCATGGCGCACCTGGCGCAAGGCCGCCGAATGAACCAGCCCCATGTATCGCCGCGTCAGTTCCGCGAAGGCCTCCTCCGAAACTTCCGCCACATAGCGCGCGAGCAATTGCCGGTCATCCGTCATTCTTTCACCTATTATACGCCGCCCGCCGCCGGAACCGGACAAAAAAAGGCCGTCACCTGAACGTAACCGAAACGTGACTTGGTTTAAACAATCGGGTATGATAACCCTCTCTGGCTGCCCACTCGCATGAGTTACCGCATCGAGAAAAACGAGGCGCTGTCGGACGCCCTCGGTCGGATTGCCGCGGAGGAAATCGCGCTGGCCCTGGCGGAGTTGCGCCGCCCCAACCGCGCCCAGGCCATGCACAATACGCGCAAATCCCTCAAAAGACTGCGCGACCTCCTGCGCTCCTTGCGCGTGGCCTTTCCCAAGAATTTTTTCCGCCGGGAAAACCGGCGCCTCGCCGCGGCGGGCCGCGAGATCGCTCCTTTGCGCGATGTCCATGTGCAGTTGCGCACCCTGGGCAGGCTGCGCGCCGCGACCGGCCCGGTCGCCCAGGAAACCCGGCAGAGCCTGCGGCGGCGGCAGGACGACTACATGCGGAATATCCCGGCCTTGCGCCGCGCCGTGCGCCAGATGCTTTCCGCTTCGCGGCAGACCCTTGCTTCCTGGCCGATGAAGAAAGCCACCCCGGCGCGCCTGGCCGCCGGACTCAAACGCATCTACAAGCAGGGCCGGACCGCGCTGAAGGCGGCCCGCCAAAAAGGAACGCCGGAAAGCTTGCATGAATGGCGCAAACAAGCCAAAACTTTGGGACACGGCCTGGCCTTGATCGAACGTCTTGGCCCCAAGAAGGCCGGAGCCATGATCGAACGCACCGAGCAATTATGCCAGGCGCTGGGCGACGACCACGATTTGTTCCTGGTCCTGCAAGCCCTGCGCCAGGAGGACGCCGCGCATCCGGCCCGGGATTACCGCCGGCTGTCAAATCGAATTGCCGCCAAACGCGCCCGGCTGCAAAAGCACGCTTTCCGGTTGGGCAGGCGAATCTTCGACGAAAAACCCGGCGCCTTCGCGCGGCGTCTCGAAGGCTGGCTTTGCCGCAAGCCCCCGAAAAAATGACCCGAACCGCGACCAAGTACATTGGCATCCTGACCTCCGGCGGCGATTGCCCCGGCCTCAACGCCGCCATCCGCGGCGTGGGCAAGGCGGCGCACGGCATTTTCGGCATGCAGGTCATCGGATTTCGCGACGGCTTCCGCGGGCTGATGGAGAACCGCACCACCCCGCTCGGCCTGGAGAACCTGTCCGGCATTCTCACCGTCGGCGGCACCATCCTCGGCACCAGCCGCGACAAACCGCGCCGCATGCTGGTGGGCGGAAAGGAAATTGACGTCTCCGAATCCATCATCGCCAATTATCAGAAACATCATCTTGACGCCCTGGTTTGCATCGGCGGCGGGGGCACCCAAAAGAACGCGCTTTATCTCAAGGAGAAGGGACTCAACATCGTCACCCTGCCCAAAACCATTGACAACGACGTGGCCATGACCGACGTGAGTTTCGGCTATGACACCGCCCTGGGCATCGCCACCGAGGCCATTGACCGGTTGCACAGCACCGCCCACAGCCATTACCGCATCGTGGTGGTCGAGATCATGGGGCACCGGGCCGGCTGGCTGGCGCTGGGGGCGGGCATTGCCGGCGGCGCGGATGTGATTTTACTGCCGGAAATCCCTTACGATGTGGAGAAAGTGGCCGAAGCCATCCGCCAGCGCAGCCGCGCCGGCAAACACTTCAGCGTCCTGGCGGTGGCCGAAGGCGCCATGTCCATTCGCGATGCCGCCCATTTCCGGGCCGCCGACGAAAGCAAACAGGAGGCCCGCACCAAACTGGAACGTAAAAAGGCCAAAAACGCCCTCCAGGAATTTCAGTCCCGCCACGCCGGCAACACCTTGCGCCTGGCCAAACAACTGGAGGGGTTGACCGGCCTGGAATCCCGCGTCACCATCCTCGGTTACGTCCAGCGCGGCGGTTCCCCTTCCGCCGTGGACCGCCTCCTCGCCACCCGCCTCGGCACCGCCTGCGCCGACTTGATCAGCGAAGGCGCCTATGGGGTGATGGTGGCGGCGCGCGGCGAAAAAACAGAGCCGGTGCCCCTGGA
>JBEKUQ010000483.1:0-3352 GCA_049514835.1 Verrucomicrobiota bacterium
CTGTTCCCCGAACTGCAAAAAGGCCAGATGGTCATGGGCGCCAATTTCCAGCGGGCCGACGGACGAATCCCCCACTTCTTCACGCCGGACCTCTCCGCTGTGGACCGCGGCTTCGACCGGGTGGACATGAATCCGCAGTTCGTCATGCTCGTTTGTCGCGATTATCTTTGGACCGGGGACAAGGATTACCTGCGCAAACTCTGGCCGGCCATTGTGAAGGCGATGAACTCCACCGCCCTGCTGGACGGCGACGGCGACGGCCTGCCGGATCGTGATACGGTTCGTAACACCTACGATGGCTGGAACTTCTTTGGCACGCCGGCTTACATCGCCAGCCTTTGGGTGGGCGGATTGCGCGCGGCCATCCGTATCGCCCAGGACCTGGGCGAAACGGAATCGGCCGACGAGTGGAGCAAGACCTTGGACAAAGCGGTCGTCGCTTTTGAAAAGCGGCTGTGGAACGGCAAATACTACAGTCTCTGTGTCGGCAGCGACAGCCAGGGCAATCTCCAACGCGATGAGTGCTGCATGACCGATCAACTCAGCGGCGAGTGGTTCGTGCATCTGATGGGCCTGGGCCAGAGCCTGCCTCAAGAGCGGATTCTTGGCGCCCTCAAGGAAGTGATTAAGAACAACTACACGCCGGATGGAGGCATGGTCAATGCCCGGTATCCGGCGGAGGAGGCGGCCCATTTTCCCGCCTTTGAGAATTCACAAGCCCAAGGCAATTGGACCGGCATTGAATACGCGATTGCCTCGATGATGATTGACTACGGGTTGGTCCAGCCGGGCCTGGCCGTGGTCCAAAGCGTTCACGACCGTTACCTGCGGGCGGGGCGCTTCTGGAACCAGGAGGAATGCGGCAACCACTACTATCGCGCCATGTCAAGCTGGGCCACGCTCCTGGCGGCAACCGGGTTCAAGCCGGATGTGCCCAGGCAGACCCTTTCGATGGTGCCGCCGGTCCAGCAGAAGGAGCTGCGCGCTCCCTGGGTGGGCGCTTTTGGCTGGGGACGATTCCGGCAGACCGGCCAGCAGATCGAATTGGAGTGCCATGATGGCAGCATCGGCTTCAAGGTGTTGCGGTTGGCGCTGAAAGGGAAAAACCCAAAGATCAAGCTGGCCGGTCAGTCCCTGAAAGGGACGGCCAGGGAAGAAGACGGCTCTCTGGTCATCAGCTTTGCGGAGCCGGTGACCGTCGCTGCCGGCCAGACACTGGTTGTCTCGCGTTCTTGACTTTCGCTGCGGGATGGCTGTGATTTAAAAATATGACTGCGGATCAGAAGGTTATAGGTTTGACTCCTGTTGGGTGAGCCACTCCGCCAATCATTTGCTCTCAATGGTTGCTGGACAACCTGAATTCCGAATGCCAACCTAAACTTCGGTTGAGCATGAAAAAAACGCTCTACATCGTGGACGATCAGGCCCAGGTGCTCGAGGTCGCCGTGTTGATTTTGCGCACGACCGACCGCCAATGGGAAGTGGTCGGTTTCAAAGACCCGCAGGAAGCCTTGGAAGCGGTCGAGGCCAGGCCGCCGGACCTGGTGTTGTCCGATCAGCTCATGCCCCTCATGCAGGGCAGCGAACTGCTCGAGAAAGTTCGCCTCCTTTCCCCAACCACCATTCGCATCATCATGTCCGGCCAAGTTGCCTTGAGCAAGTTGACCCTCATCACCTCCGCTCACCAATATCTCGCCAAGCCCTTCGACCCTTCCGCCCTGCGCGCCATTGTCAAGCGAAGTTTCGCCGCCCGCGAGCGCGTCCTCAACCAGGGACTGCAAGCCGTCGTCACCGCCCTGCGCTCCATTCCGTCCTTGCCCCAGGTCCATCAGTCCTTGTTGCAGGAATTGGAGGATGGCCGCACCGCCAGCAGCGTCATCGCCAACATGGTGGCCGACGATCCGGGCCTTTCCATCAAGGTCCTGCATTTGGCCAATTCACCCCTCTTCGGCGCCGGTTATGCCGTCTCCACCCCGGTGGACGCCGTGCTCTGCCTGGGCACCGATATGATCGCCGCCATCGTCCTCTCCCAAAGTCTCTTCCGGCATTATGAATCTTTGCTCCGCCCGGAAATGGATTTGCAGCGCGTCTGGGCGCATTCCTGGGAAACGGCCCGCCTGGCCCGGCATATCTGCCGCGAAAAAGCGCTGCCCGCCAAAACCGGCGACGAGGCCTTCCTGGCCGGCCTCCTGCACGAAATCGGGCGCTTTATTCTCATTGACAACTTCCCCGGCGAATTCAAGGCCGCGTGCGACCAGGCGCGCCAAACCGCCTCCCCTTTGGCCGCCTGCCTGCGCGAGGTCTTCCAGGCCAGTCCATCACAGGTCGGCGCCTACATCCTCGAACTGTGGGGCTTGCCCGATCCCGTCATTGCCGCCGTTGCCGGCTTGGACAATCCGCAAAACGACCCGGCCAACGGTTTCACCATCAGCGCCGCGCTCTTCATCGCCGACCACATCGCCTCCGCAAAGTTTCCGCCCGATTCATTTCCCGTCGAGGAATTGAAGCCCGATTATCTCAATTCCGTTGGCTGCGTGGATCAGTTTCCCGCCTGGGAAAAGTTCTTCTCCCAGACGCCGGGCGCAGCGGCAGGAACTTGACACGATGATGCCGCGAACTGATCTCACAGGGCCAATGCCCGTTGATCCGTGAATTGCTGATAACCTCCTGATCCATAGCACCTTGAATCTGCGTCCATCTGCGGTCCATTCCGCATTCCTTTGCGGCTGGCCGCGGCGCGCCGTAAAATCGCCCGGGGATTTTACAAAACCATGACATATCCGCTGTGCCGCCGGGCCAAGCTGCGGTATTGTTAATTCAACACTCATGCCCAGTTCCAACAACAACCCGCGCCCCTCCTTCTTCTGGCAGGGCCTGATGATCATCCTGCCGGTTCTGGTGCTGGCGGTGGTCGGCCTGATTTCCCTGCGCAAAGATGCACAGGCGGCGGGAAAAGCCGCCTGGCAACGCGCCGACGAAAATGCCCGGAGCCTGACTCGCTCCATGCGGGTCATTGCCAACGATGAATTGCAGCAGTATGAGAACCTGCAAAATGAATGGATGGCCGGCCTGCTTTCCGCCGCGCAACCCTCTGCCACCATCACATTCCCGGATAGCAAGCTGAGAGCCGACATCATCCAGTGGGAGCGATCTTACCCGGGTCTGAGGCTGGCTGACCTGGCGGCGCCGACCGGCGAGATTTTGAGCGATGGCCGTGAAATTCAGCCGCCCGAAATCCCAGTGGTTCCCTCGCCTCCAAAATGGTTTTGTGATCTTTCACCGGGCCAACAGGAACTATGGCAGGCGCTTCGCCAGGCCGCCATCGCCAACCCCGATTCCGCCGCCGCTGCCT
>JBEKUQ010000484.1:0-3343 GCA_049514835.1 Verrucomicrobiota bacterium
CGCCGGCCTACATCAGCCCGGAGCAGGCGGAGATGAGCGGGCTGGACATTGATACGCGCAGCGACATTTACAGTCTGGGCGTGTTGCTTTACGAATTGCTGATTGGCAGCACGCCCTTCGACACCCAGGAACTGATGGCCTCGGGCATTGACGCGATGCGCAAAATGATCCGCGAAAAGGAGCCGGTGCGGCCGAGCACACGCTTGTTGACGCTCAAGGGCGACGAATTGACGACGACGGCCAAACGCCGCGCCTCGGATGCGCCCAAGCTGGTCCATCAACTCAAGGGCGATCTGGACTGGATCGTGATGAAGTGCCTGGAAAAGGACCGCACCCGCCGTTACGAGACGGCCAACGGGCTGGCGAATGACCTGAAACGCCACCTGAACAACGAGCCGGTCCTGGCCCGGCCACCGAGCGCCGTTTACAAGTTCCAGAAGGCGTTTCGTCGGAACAAGCTGGTGTTCACTGCGGAGACGGCTGTCGTGGTGGCGCTGCTGTTTGGTCTGGGCATTGCGGCGATTGGATGGCGTCAGACCCGAGTTGAAAGGGACAACGCATTCAAGGCCCGGACGGAGGCCCAAGTCAGCGAACGGAAGGCCATCGCAGAGGAAGCCAAAGAATTTAAACTGCAACAGCAAGCGGAAGCCGAAGAACTCGCCGCCCGTCAGCGCGCCTACGCTTCGGACATGAACGTGGCCAAGCAGGCGCTGGATGAAAACAACCTGGGTCGGGTGCTGGACCTGCTCAACCGGCAGCGGCCGCAGCCCGGCCAAGAGGACTTGCGCGGGTGGGAATGGCGTTATTTGTGGCAGCAAACCCGCAGCGATGCCTTGTCCACCCTCTGCCAGCAATCCAGCGAGATTTATTCGCTGGCGGTTTCTCGCGATGGTCAATGGCTGGCTGTGGGCGAGTTTCACAAAGGCGGTCTGTCAGTGTGGGACTTGCGGACACGGCAAGAGTTGATCCGGCTGGCAGAAGGCGAACAAAGCGTCCGCGTTGCCTTCTCGCCCACGGAACCGCTGCTGGCATTCACCAGCTACAACATCTCGTTTCCAAGGCAGGGACGATATACCTTGAGGCTGTGGAACGCCGCAACGGGTCAGATGAGTCCCAAATTCCCGTTGGATAATCCATGCTGGGGGTTGGCGTTCTCCAAAGATGGGCGGAGACTGGTGACTTCGCATCCCGCGCAGATCACGCTCTGGCACATACCCGAAGGATCCAACATACCCGAAGGATCCACGGTGGCCAGTTATCCTTCGGCACAGGGTTTACGTGGTGTGTCCGACAGTTTTGCCGCGACACCGGACTTGAGTCTCGCGGCTTACGGGCTGGTACACGGGAGCCTTCGCGTCATTGACTTACGCGATGGCAAGGAGCTTTGGACGGCGGTGGCAACCAAACAAATTACCAGTGCCCTGGCCTTTTCACCCGACGGCAAGATCCTGGCTTCCTCCGGCGGACTAGTCGAATCGAACATCCTCTTATGGGATGTCGCCACCGGCAAGGAAATCGGGCGGTTGGAAGGGCACGGTTCCTTGGTGAGTTCCCTGGTGTTCTGGCCGGATGGCAAAAAACTGGCCTCGAGCAGCGGCGATCAGACGATTCGGATTTGGGATGTAGCGAGTCAAAAGTGCCTGGACGTGCTGCGGGGCCACCGTCAGGAAGTGTGGCGGCTCGCCTTGTTGCCCGATGACAAGACGCTGGTGAGCGGCGCCAAGGACGGCACGGTTTGCTTCTGGGATACGTCCGTCACGCACCCAAAGCAGCCCCGCATCACCCTTCCTGAGAACGTCGTTACCAGGCCCATTCCTGAGAACCTCGGCGCCTCGTGTTTCGCGCGCGACGGCCGGTCGGTACTGACTCTGAATGGTCGAGGTCAAGTGTCGCGGTGGACCGGCCCGGATTTCCAACAGAAAGAAGTGTTGTTGGAAATTGGGACAAATTTTTATAGTGCTCGCTTTTCGTCGGACGGACGCCTCGTGGCGGTCAGCTTCACCAACGGGGTCTTCCAGACTTGGGACCTTACCCGACGGGTTTTGTCGCGTCAATTGACAAACACAACCGGCATGGCGTGGACCGCGAGCTTTCTTGCCGACGGAAACAAGCTGGTAAATTACTCTGTGAGAGATCGGTTGCTGCACGAATGGAATCTCACGACCGGCCTGCTAATACAGTCGTGGCAGGCGCCGGCGGAGTGGTTCGAAACGTTCTGCCTTTCGCCTGATGAGCGATCGTTCATGGCCATCGGTGCTGGTGAGGGGGACGTCGTTTTCAGAGACCTCGCTAATGAAAGCAATCCAAGAGTGGATCGGAACGTTCCGGAAGCTGAAGGTATTTGTTTCTCTCCTGATGGAAAGCTATTCGCCGTTGCCAGTGCCATGGGGTATGTGCGGGTGTGGGAGACGGCCACTTGGCGTGAGGTGGCCACGCTTCGTGGTCATCTCCTGGGCGTTTTTTCAGTCGTCTTTTCGGGCGACGGCAAACGTCTGGCGACCGGCGGCGGCAATGCCGCGCTAAAACTCTGGGACACGGAAAGCTGGCAGGAGGTGCTCGCCTTGGAGGGCCAAGGATCAATGTTGAGGGGCACGGCGTTTTCACCCGACGGCAATGTGATTTTCGCGGTGAACTATGAGGGCATCGTGCAGCTTTGGCGGGCGCCATCGTGGGCGGAGATCAACGCAGCGGAAGCCGCTGAACAGAAAGGACAGCACCCATGAACCCATCACGCGAAGATGCTCTGTTTGCGCTGGCGCTGGAGAAACCCGCGGACAAGCGCCCCGCTTTCCTGGACGCAGTATGCGAAGGCGACCCGGCCTTGCGCCAGCGCCTTGAGGCCCTGCTTGCCGCGCACGATGCCAGGGATCCATTTCTTGAACCCGAAGCGCCGAAGCCGAAGAGCCAACCCGTCAAGACCATCGAAGCAGGCGTCACGGAGAACCCGGCCGACGACGCGGTCGGCAGAATGGTCGGCCATTACAAGCTGTTGGAAAAGCTGGGCGAAGGCGGTTGCGGGGCCGTCTATGTGGCCGAACAAACCGCGCCGGTCCGCCGCCGGGTGGCGCTCAAGGTCATCAAGTTGGGCATGGACACCAAGGCGGTCATCGCCCGGTTCGAGGCGGAACGGCAGGCCCTGGCCATGATGGACCATCCCAACATCGCCCGCGTGTTCGACGGGGGCGCTACGGACACCGGCCGGCCCTACTTCGTCATGGAACTGGTCCGCGGCATCCGCATCACCGAATACTGCGATCAAAATCAGCTCTCGACCCTGGAGCGTCTGGACCTTTTCATCAAGGTCTGCCACGCCATCCAGCACGCGCACCAGAAGGGCATCATC
>JBEKUQ010000485.1:0-3320 GCA_049514835.1 Verrucomicrobiota bacterium
AATGTTTCGCGCACGCCATCGCCTTCACGTACTTGGGATCATCCCCCTGCAATCCCTGGATAAAGGCCACCCCCATTCTCGCCGTCAGGCAAGTGTCCTCGCCGTAGGTCTCCTGCCCGCGTCCCCAGCGCGGGTCGCGAAAAATGTTGAGGTTAGGCGACCAAAAGGACAGCCCGGAATAATTGGTGCTGTCCCCGTTGTGCGCTTCCCGGTACTCCCGGTTCTTGGCCCGCCCTTCCGTCGCGATGGCGTCCGCCACCGTGTGCAGCAAGGCCGGGTCGAAACTCGCGGCCATGCCGATGGCCTGCGGAAAAACCGTGGCGATCCCGTTGCGCCCGATGCCGTGCAGCGCTTCGTTCCAATAATCGTATTCCGGCAATCCCAGGCGCGTGATCGCCGGCGCCACGTTGCACACCTGCCGCGCCTTTTCCTCCAGCGTCATCCGGCCCACCAGATCGCGCACCCGCGACTCCAGCGGTTGGGACGGGTCCTTCCAAGGCGGCGCCTCCGCCGCGCCGGGTTCATGTCCCCTGGCGGGCGGCGCACAAAATAAGATCGACAGAAGCGGGGCGAAGACAAAAAGCCTCAGAACGGAAGCCGTCCTCCCTCGCTCGTGTCCGGTTGGTTGATGGCACAAACTCACTCTGCCCAAGCTTGTTCCTTTCCCGCCCCGCCGTCAAGCCGCCGTCTGTTCTCCCTCGATTTGGGGGTGGATTTCACTTTTTTGGGTTCCCCTCTTAATCTTAATCCTAATCTTAATCTTAATCCTGATCTTAATCCTAATCTTAATCTTAATCCTAATCCGAATCTCCTCCCCGCCATTGGCCATCAGAAACGGTGGAGTGTCATGCGTCAGTGATGGTGGGGATTGGAGGTGGGGCGGGCCGTCCTCTGCCCGCCGTCGGGCGATGGGCCTTGGGCGTGGCCAGCGCAACCAACCTCGCACTCACCATCGTGCGGCGGGCCGTCCCGGCTTGCCGCGATCCCTGCCATCCATGACTGACGCGCCACGGCGCAGTTGCGTCCGCACTCCAAGCGTGACATATAAGAGCCATGCGTTACAGACGATTTGGCAAGACCGGACTGGCCATGCCCGTCCTCTCCTGCGGAGGGATGCGCTATCAATGGAAATGGCAGGACGTTGACCCCTCCCAAATCCCGCCGGACAACCAGGCCAACGTCGAAGCCACCATCCGGCGCGCGCTCGAGCTGGGGATCAACCACATCGAAACCGCGCGCGGCTACGGCACCTCGGAAATGCAACTGGGCAACATCCTGCCCGGCTTGCCCCGGGAAAAAATCATCGTCCAAACCAAGGTCACCCCCAGGGCCGAGCCGGCCGAGTTCCTGAAAACCTTCGATGAATCGTTGCGCTATCTCAAGCTCGATCATGTGGACCTGCTCTCCTTGCACGGCATCAATAACCGCCAGCTTTTGCAGTGGTCCTTGCGCAAAAACGGCTGCCTCGCTGCCGCCCGCCGGTTGCAGCAGCAGGGACGCGCCCGCTTCATCGGCTTTTCCACCCACGCCACCACCGACGTTATTCTGGAGACCGTGCAGAGCGGCGAGTTCGATTACTGCAACGTGCATTGGTACTTCGTCAACGACCTCAACTGGCCGGCCATCCAGGCGGCCCAGCGGTTGGACATGGGCGTTTTCATTATCAGCCCCAATGACAAAGGAGGAATGCTCTATCAACCGCCGCCCAAATTAAGGGAACTCTGCGCGCCGCTCACCCCAATGCAATTCAACGACCTCTATTGCCTCGCCCGGCCCCAGGTGCATACTCTCAGTTGCGGGCCGGCCCGCCCGGGCGATTTCGACGACCACCTCCGGGCCTTGGATTTCTACCACACCGCCGCGGACACCATCGCCCCCATCGAACGCCGCCTCCGCGCCGAGATGGAGCGCGTGCTGGGCCGCGACTGGTGCCAACGCTGGTCCGAGGGGTTGCCCGACTACCTCAGCGTGCCGGGGCGCATCAATGTCTCCGAAATTGTCCGCCTGTGGACCTACGCCAAATCGTTCGACCTGGTGGATTGGGGAAAAATGCGCTACAACCTCCTCGGCCAGGCGGACCACTGGTTCCCCGGCGAGAACGCGGCCAAACTGGATGAGCAAGCCTTGCGGCCCCTCCTGGCTGGCAGCCCATTTGCCGACAAGCTGCCGGCCGTGCTGCGCGAGGCCCACGCCCTGCTTTTCGACGCCCCCAAGCCGCGCCTCAGCCAAAGCTCCTGATGCTTGACTGCTTCCCGCCTCGCCGATCATGGTTGGAATCAAAATGAAAAATGCCTAAACGGCAAAGTGTAACCCATGCGGTGAGCATGATTTGTTACCCATGCCGTGAGTCCGCCTCACTGCCTTTCCGGCCGTTCCCGTAGGGCAGGCATCTTGCCTGCCGGTTCGCGCGGCTTCCAGCCGCGCCCGCGCCTCGACAAGACCGGGCTGCGCCCGCATTCCCGAATCACCGCATTAAACGCTTGACTCCGCGTGCTGCCCGCGCCATCCTTTCCGCCAAGACCCGTCAGTATTCATTTGGCCGTTGTAATACACGAACAACCTGTCGTATATTAATTGTTAGGCGGCAGCACACACTACTATGAAATGTTCCACACATCCAAATGCAGACGCTGCCGCAGTATGTATCCACTGTGGCCGGGCGCTATGTCCAAGTTGCACCACCAAATCGGAGAGCGGCAGAGTAGTTTGTTCGGCTGCTTGTTCAGCAGCACTTTTGCGGACGGAGCAGGCTCTTGACAGTCTTCGTGCTGGGTCTGTGAGCAGCCTTCGGTCGGCTGGCTATATGATGCTTGCCACCGCAGTTGTGTTCGCAGGGTTTGGCTCTATTGAGGTTTACACTGGCATTGCGCGGCTCGCTTTCCTTTTATTTCCAGCAGGTGTCGTTTTTGGTATTACTGGCCTTGCTTATTTGCGCATCGTCAAGAGAAAGGAGCAGCGTGACAAAGCCGCTTGACACCCGCGCTGTAGACAACGGCCACTCCGCCTCGAGTTTTGGATTGAGCGATGAAGCTTGAGAGTCAACGTAGCGGCTTTCGGCAGAAAGCCGGTGAAAGAATGCGGCGGTCTCCCGACCGCCGCTTCGCTCCATCCGCTGGTGGCTGTGGTTCAGCTCTGGATCGTTAGGCCCCGGCGAAAGGATTTGACCATGAACCTGAAGCATGACGGCCTTGTTTTACTGGGGGCAGTGAGCGGAGGGCTGCTGGGATATCTGGGTTTTTTTTGGCTCGCCCAGCAGGGATTTTATGGACTCATCCTGCCCGGGGGTCTGCTCGGAATCGGGGCCGGCGTTTTCAAGACCC
>JBEKUQ010000486.1:0-5014 GCA_049514835.1 Verrucomicrobiota bacterium
TTGCATATAAGAATGCGATGCGCCGGTCATGGGTGGCGGAATTAACGTCGCACTGCGGTCGTGCGGCGGGCAGTCCCGGCGTGCCGGGAGCCCTACCTTTCCCGCCTGGGAAGCAAACGGCGATTTTTCAGCGCCGATGTTGTCAATACCATAAACAGGGCCAGGGCCGCGATGGAAACAACTTTGCCCAGGCGAAAGCCCGGCGGCGAATACTCGACGCGCAACAAGTGGCGCCCCGCCGCCAGCGGAATCACGCGCAGACAGTAGTTGGCCGGCATGACCTGGTAAGCGGCCTGGGAACTGCCCGGCAGGGCCAGCGCGCGCCAGCCGCGGCTGTAGGAGTCGGTGATGAGCAATAGGGCGGGCGCGCCCACCTCGGCCTGGATTTTGAGATAGTCGGTGGAGGATTCGAGCAGGCGCACCGTTCCCTGGTCGCGGGCCGGCTGCGGCAGGGGCGTGGGCGGGCTTTCGAGAATGACTTCCTGGTCCATTTTGAAGTTTTCATTGGCCAGGGTGGAAAAAATCTCGTGGTAGTTGGTCAGCACCCGGAAGCGGTCCACCAGCAACAGATGGGGCAAGCCGCCCGCCAACTCGGTGCAGGTTCGTTCGTCGTCGGAAAAAAGGTAGCGCAGGCGGAGCATCCGCAGAACGTTGGTATTGGGTTGTTGGGCGAAGTTGCCGGGCTGGGCGGTGTCAAAATCAATACCCGCGGAAAAATAGAGGAACCGCATGTAACGGGTCAGGCCGGCCGGATCATCGCCGGAAATGTCCAAGGCGCCGGTGGTCATGGCGGTGTTGGGGTTGAAGTGCCGAAGGCGATAGTCGCCGGGGTGTTGGGCCAGGAAACTCTCCACGGCCGGGGAATAAGCCGGGCTGATGGTGAACGCGACCAAGGAGGTGGCGGCGAAACCGGCCAATTCGATCACAGTCAACAGAATGACGGCCCCGCAAGCCAGGCGGCGGCGCGAGCCGGCCCCGGCCAGAAGCGCGGCGGCCAGGAACAGGGAGAAGCCGCCCTGCGCCAGGCTCCAGGAGGCTTGGGATTGGCTGTGCGAGATGAAGAGGGGGTCCTTGAAATATCCCTCCGGCAGGTTGACCGATCCCAGAGGATGCAGGCTTTGGAGCAGGTCGCTCCACCAAGGGGCGCGGGCCGGCAAAAAGGCCAGGGCGCACAGCGCCACTCCCAGCCCTGCCGCACCCGCCATCAGCCACCGCGGCACCGCCTGCCGGCGCAACATCTGGTCCAGCCCAATCCCCGCCAGCGCCGCGAGAAAGAGAGCGGCCAGCCAGAGGAACTTATCCATGCCGCGAAAAACATTGAAGCCGGGGACGTAATTGTAAAGCAAACGGAACAGGGGCGTATAGCCGCCCAGGGCCAGCACCAGGGCGAGCAAAAGCATGGTGATGGAAAACCGGCGCGTGGCGGGCCGTCCGCGCGCCATGCCGTACCCGGCGAGCACCAGGCCCATGACGCTGACAAAAAGCGAAACCTCGGTGAGGGTCCATCGGCCCCAATAAAGGTCGTTTTTCATGTCGCCAAAAAACCACGGCGCCAGGAGCGTCAGGAAGTTTTCCGGCGGAAAGGAGAAGCTGGAGGCAAAATCATAAGACATGCCGACGCTGCGCATCGTTTCGGCGCCTTCCCCCAGTCCGGTGAAAAGTTGGACGGCGCTCAAGGCCACGCCGCCCAGCCCCATGGCCGCCAGCCCCAAAATGGCCTGGCCGCCCGGCCAATGGCGGAGGCAATTCAAAACGACGTAAATCGCGGCGGCCACGCCCATGTAAAAAACGAACTGGGGATGCCCGGCGAAAACGGACATGGCGAGGGCAAACATGCCGAGCAGGCACGGAGGCAGGGCGGGCCGGTCGAGCATCCGGTCAATGGCCAGGAACAAGAGGGGCGCCCAGATGAGGGTGCAAAGGTTGGGCAAATGGCCGGCGTGAACCTGGAGGAAATGCGGGCCGCAAAACATGAAGATGACGGCGGCCAGCAGGCAGGCCAGGGAATGCAGACCGCGGTGGCGCATCCAATAAAACGTGAAGACGCCGCCCAGGAAAACGTGCAAGGCGATGCCCCAGTTGATGGCCGCCGCCAAGGGCAACAGCAAATAAAGGAAATTGAGCGGATAGAGCAAAGCCGACTGGAAGTTTCCGAAAAAGGGCGTGCCGCTCAAACAGTGCGGATTCCAGAGTGCCAGATTGCCCGACGCCATTTCCTGGAAACCAAAGCAGCGCCAGTGGACAAAAAAATAGCCGAGGTCCATCTGGCCGTCGGAGAGCACTTCGCCGGGCCTGACCAGGAGGACCTCGGAAAAGACGGCCAGCGTCAGGACGGCCAGCAGGCTCAGACAAAGCCAGTTGGGCAATTCCGGCAGGGCCGGAGTTTCCGATGGAGGCTGGGACTGGGATGGGTCTGCGCTCATGCTGGTGGTCCAGATTAGCAATGGAACTTGGAAGCGGAAGCAGAATAACTCCAATTCTTGTCTCCTTCCTGGCCCGCTGCTGGCGCGTTCGCTTGCGCGCCAGTTTGAGGCCGCCGGCCCCTGGCCAGACCCCGCGCTCGCGGTTGGAAAAGTTTGCGCCGATGCAAAGGCCCGACTTGCATTCCCCGGCCACGGACGGGCGGGAACGGGTCTGCTGCCGCCACCCGCAGCCGGAAAGGACCACCTGATGCTTTCAGGATAACGGGGTTTATCCGATGGCGGGTCGTTCCAGCCGGGCGATGCGCTCTTCAATCGGCGGATGATCGGCCAATAGCGCCATCAGCCCTCCGCTCTTGCCCGAAATTTGCAGGGCTTGCAGCGACGGATTGGGCGGCCCGGCATGGTCGGCCCCCTCCTCATGAATGACTTTCAGCCGCCGCAACGCGGCCAGCATGTGGTCGCGCCCGGCCAGACGCGCGCCGCCGGCGTCGGCGCGGAATTCACGCCAGCGCGAGAACTTCGCCACCACCAGAAACCCCAGCACCATGAACACGCTCTGGAAAAGCTGCTGCAGCATGTATTGCATGAACCAGTTGCCCCCGCCGCGGCGGTCGTTGCCGCGGGACCCTTGCGAAAGCAGGATGGCCAGCACCCAGCCCAAAAACATCGCAATCGTATTGACAACACCTTGAATCAACGTCATCGTCACCATGTCGCCGTTGGCGATATGGGTCATCTCATGGCCCAGCACCCCTTCGATTTCCGCCGGGCTCATGGTGTGGAGCAGGCCGGAGGAAACGGCCACCAGCGCCTGGGAATCGGACGGGCCGGTGGCAAAGGCGTTGATTTCGGGAGACGGGTAAATCCCCACCTCCGGCATGGCGGAAAGGCCGGCCGACCAGCCATTGCTCATCGCGGTCGGTGGTGTTCGGATCCACCACCTGCACGCCTTGCATCATTTTCGCCAGCCACCGGGAAAGCAGCAGCGAAACAAACGCCCCGCCCATGCCGATCACACAGCAGAAGATCAGCAGGGTGGTGTAGTTGGCGGTCCCCAGGCGCTGTGGCACGCCGAAAAGACTCAATATGACCCCCAGCGTGAACATCACCAGGAGGTTCACCAGCAGAAACAGAACCGTTCGTTTTGCGATTTGAAAGAATTTCATATCATTTCATTCTCCATCTTCACTTCATTGCGCATAATCATAGCCACTCCTCCCAAAAAATCAAATCCGGGAAGGGTCTCTCACGAAAACTTCCCGGCGATGTAAGGGTCCACCCGCGACAGGAGCCAGCGCGCCAGCCGCCCCTTGATCCGGTCCAGCAACGTGCGGGAACGCCGCCAGGCCTCCGGGTCCACGCGCCGGCTCCGCGCCAGCAGGTCGGAAAATATCTCGCGGCCCCGGGCGGCGTGGCGGGGATCGGGCAGCCGCAACATCAGCTCATAATTGATGTTGAGGCTGCGGGCGTCAAGGTTGGACGACCCGGCGTAAATCACATCGTCAATCAGAAACATTTTGGCATGGAGAATCTGCGGCTGGTATTCGTAAATCTCCACCCCCGCGGCCAGGAGGCGGCGGTAAAGACTCCGCGCGGCCAGCAGCGAGAGGAGCACGTCGGATTTGCCGGGCAGAATCAACCGCACCCGGGCGCCGCGCCGAGCCAGACGCGCCAGGGCGCGCCGCAGCCGTTGCGGCGGCAAAAAGTAGGCGCAAATAATGTCCACCTGCCGCGCGTGTTTGAGGTCGCGCGCCAGGGCAAGTTTGATCGCGTTGTTGCGGCCCGGCCCGGTCAGCAAAAGCTTTCCACCAGTGAAAGTCACGGTTTTTTGCCGGGACGATTGGCGCAGGCGGGAAAAGGGTTTGTGGCGGAAATTGGCCCGCGCGAACATTTCATCCGCCGCCGCCGCCAACTCTTCGGCGAGAGGGCCGCGGATTCTCAGCCCCAGGTCGCGCCAGCCGGAGGTGATGCCGTCGCCGTGATATTCGGCGGCGATGTTGAAGCCGCCAATGAAAGCCAGGGCGTCGTCGCAAACGAGAATCTTGCGATGATCGCGGATGCCGAAGCGGTTGAGGCTTTCGGGGTTGAACCAGCGCGCCTGTCCGCCCGCGGCCCGCAACGTTTCCCAAGAGCTGTCGGGCAGGGACATGGAACCGAAGGCATCCAGCAGGACCTGCACGCGCGCGCCGCGGCGGGCGGCGGCCACGAGGGCGTCGCGGAACTGGTCCGCCACCGGGCTGGGATCAAAGATATACATCTCCAACCGGACGGAGCGGACGGCGGCGCCGATGGCGGCGAGCATTTCGGCCAGCGCTTCGGCCCCGGAATGAAGCCACTGAAAATCGGTTTGGCGGGACGGGTCAGCGGCAATGTGATCAGTCATGGCAGTGGCGTGATGGAGTTGATGGGGAGAGAGTCGCCCCACCTTCCAACACCGCGTTTCCGACGTTCACCATATGTGTATGCTCCCGCCTTGCGGGAGGCTGGTTTCAGGGGTTATTGTGGGCGCGGATGAAGCGTTTGTCTCTCACGATTTTGGCGGCCGGCCTGGCGCTTTCGATCCTGGCCCAGGACGAGGGCGGGCTTTTTGG
>JBEKUQ010000487.1:0-4444 GCA_049514835.1 Verrucomicrobiota bacterium
CGGTTGCCCGCTGGTTGGCAAGATAAAACAGCGCTTGCGCCCCTCTTTAAAATTGCCGCAGAAATCGCAAATCGTTTTCGTAAAACAGGCGGATGTCGTGGATGCCATAACGAATCATCGCTATCCGTTCGATGCCAAATCCGAAAGCCCACCCGGTCCAAATCTCCGGATCATACCCCACGTTCTCAAATACCTGCGGATGGACCATGCCGCAGCCGGCGATTTCCAGCCATTCCTGGCCCATCTTCTTCGTCAGCCCGTTGGAAAAATCTATCTCCAGGCTCGGCTCCGTGTAGGAAAAATAGTGCGGACGAAATCGGATGCGGGTGTCCTCCCCCAGCAATTGCCGGAAGACGTACTCCACCGTCCCCTTCAAATCCCCCACCGTCACGCCCCGGTCCACATACAATCCCTCGATCTGGTGAAAGGTCGGATTGTGCGTCGCGTCCGGCGTGTCGCGCCGATAGACCCGGCCCGGCACAATGATCCGCACCGGCGGCGCCTGCTTCTTCATGACCCGGATTTGCACCGACGAAGTGTGCGTGCGCAAGAGCTGCCCGTCAGTGCCGTGCAAATAAAACGTGTCCTGCACGTCCCGCGCCGGATGATCCTCCGGCGTGTTCAACGCGTCGAAACAATAATAATCGGTCTCCACCTCCGGCCCGTCCGCCACCGCAAAACCGATCTTGCGAAAACTGCGCACGATCTCCTCCGTCACCTGGGTCAGCGGATGAAGTTTCCCCAGCGGGCGGCGCCTTCCGGGCAGGGTAAAGTCTGTCCTTTCCTGCGGCAGGGCGGCCTTCAGTTCCAACTCGCGGCGGCGTTCCGCCACGCTGGCTTCCAGCGCCTCCTTGGCCTGGTTGAACAGCTTGCCCACGGCCGGCCGTTCCTCGCGGGGCAGCGCGCCCAGTTGTTTCATCAGGGTGGTAAACTTCCCATGCGCTCCCAACCAGGCTCCTTTGGCCTGCTCCAGGCCGGCCAGGTCGGCCGCCGCCTTCAGCTCGGCCAGCGCCGCCTCCTTCAGTGGTTCGATGTCATCACGCAGCGACATAACTGAGACCCTTCCAACAGCTCCGACGAACAAGTCCGATCCGCCCGATCCGGGCGGCCCGGCCGCCGTTCCCCGCTCATGTCTTGCCCGCCTTGGCCTTCAACGCCGTCTGCGACAGTTGCGATCCAGCGCGCATTGCGCCGCCTTCAGCCCCTCCATGAAGCGGCTGTAAGTCATCCCCGCCGCGCGCGCCGCCGCGTTGATGCGCACCTGCCACAGCGCCCGGTAATTGCGCTTCTTGGTTTTCCGGTCGCGGTAGGCGTATTGCAGCCCGTGATCCACCGCATCCGAGGCGTAGCGGTAAAGTTTGGAGCGCTTGAGACGAAAGCCCTTGGCGGCCTTGATCATCCGCATGCGGCGCTTGCGGGAGGCGGGAGAATTAGTGACACGCATATTGAATCAGGAGTAAATCGGGTTCGGTTCGGTCAATGGCTGAACGGCAGGTTCTGCAAAATCCGGTAGGCATCCGTCGGGTCCACCAGTTTGGACGTGCCCAGATTGCGCCGGCGCTTGGGACCTTTCGTTTGCAGCAAGTGCCGTTTGCCGGCGCGCATGCGCATCACCTTGCCGGTGCCCGTGATTTTGAATCGCTTGGCCACCGACTTCTTCGTTTTAATGCCTTTGGGTCGTCTCATATCTGTCTTTTCAAAAGAACGGTGAATCTAGGCTGCCTTGCCTTGCCGCGCAAGTCTCTTTTTTGGCCTGTTTCGCCCGAGGGCGCATTTCATATTTTTGGGTTCCCCTCTTAATCTTAATCCTGATCTTAATCTTAATCCCCCCCGCCTGCATTTGAAGATTAAGATTAAGATCAGGATTAAGATTAAGAAATCGGAAGAGATTACCCAAAAATGTGGAATGCACCCTTCGCCCGATTGCCCGTCAACGAGGCTTTGACCTTTGCCTCCCTTTCGCTTATTATTCCCCCCATGAAATGTTTACGGCCTATTTTTTGCTGCGCCGTTTTCATATTGGTGGCGGCCGCAGTGGGCGGCTGTTTTCCGGGCAACGACAGTCACCAGGACGAGGAACGCGATCCCCACTTCCAACGCGGCCGCGACCTGGTCAACAGCCAGGAATTCAAAGCTGCCGCGGACGAATTTGAAAAAGCCCTGGAAACCAACCCCCGTTCCGCCGCCGCCCATTATGAGCTGGGCTGCCTTTACGACACCAAACTCAATGATTACGCCGCCGCCATTTACCATTACCAACGGCTCCTCCTCCTTGTCCCGGATTCCCAGCGCGCTCCTCTGGTGCGCGAACGCATTCGCGGCTGCAAATTGGAACTGGCCGGCACCGAGTTTCCCCTCCCCAACAGCCAGAACCTCCAGCGCGAACTCTATGCCCTGACCGAGGAAAACCGCCTCCTCAAGCGCCAACAGGAGGAAGCCCGAAGCCGCCCCGCCTCCGGCCTTACCCCTCCTCCCCCTG
Organism: Verrucomicrobiota bacterium; assembly: GCA_049514835.1. Lineage (GTDB taxonomy): Bacteria > Verrucomicrobiota > Verrucomicrobiia > Limisphaerales > Palsa-1400 > JBEKOF01. The sequence continues at coordinate 2,480 of JBEKUQ010000487.1, forward strand.
CCGGTGCCGCACCCGCCCAGCCCAACCGCGCTTTGGCCGGCAATCCCATTCCCAATCTTAATCCTAATCCTAATCCTAATCCCACTCAGGCCACGCCCGCCAATCCGCCTTCAACCGAGGCCGCCCATCCCCGCACCTACGTCATCCAGCCCAACGACAGCATTTACTCGGTGGCCAGCCGTTTCGGTCTCAAACCCAGCGCCGTCCTCGCCGCCAATCCCAACGTCGTTCCCACCCGTCTGCGCATCGGCCAGAATTTGAATTTGCCCTGATGCGCCCGCGCCTCTTCTTTTTGGGAGTGACCCTCTTCTGGCTGGCCATGAACTATTTGCTCTGGCAATCCCAGTTCGCCGGTCACAGCCCCTTCGGCAGCGCCCTCCCCGCCGAAGTCGTCTGGGACAAAATCCTCACCGCCCCGGACAATTCCTCCCTCGACATCTACGATCACGAACTCAAAACCGGCTCCGGCCGCTGGACCGCCGGCCTGGCCGATTCTCCCCTCATCAGCAGCAAAATCCTCGCCCCGGATTACCGGCCCGATGCCCAGGGCCAGAAACTCTCCGGCTACTCCCTGAACTTCGAGGGCCGCCTCCTCTACAAAAAGACCAATAATGTCAGATTCCAAATCGCCTTCATCCTCGACACCAACAAAGTCTGGCAGGACTTCCGTTTCCGCGCCTCCACCCGCGGCCGCTCCTGGGACGTCCACGCCCTTGCCCCGCAGGAAAAAATCAGCCTCCTCCTCAACGAAAACGGCAGCATCGTGGACAAAACCTGGACCTTCGCCGAACTGCGCGACCCCCAATCCCTCTTCGGCGAGGTCGGCGGCACCTTCGCCCTGGGCGTTCTCGGCATGAACCAAAGCCTCCCCGGCGTCGCCAGCCACACCATCGAATGGGAAGCCCACGAAGACCGCATGAAACACAGCGGCACCTCCGTCCGCGCCTACCGCCTCGACGCCTACGTCCTGGGCCAGCGCGTCGAAATCTTTGTCAGCCGCGTCGGCGAAATTCTCCGCGTGGACCTTCCCCGCAAAATTTCCCTGCGCAACCAGGCCCTCACTCCCGCCACCAACGGATGATCCAACTCCGCCATCTCACCAAAAAATTTGGCGACCTGGTGGCCGTCTCCGATCTCACCCTCCACGTCGCCCGCGGCCAGTTCTTCGCCGTCCTCGGCCCCAACGCCGCCGGCAAAACCACCCTCCTCCGCCTCCTGGCCGGACTCCTCAAGCCCACTTCCGGCACCGCCCAGGTCGCCGGCTTCGACATCCAGACCGACCCGCTCCAAGCCCGCCGCCGCATGGCCTACGTTCCCGACTTCCCCTTCTTCTACGAAAAACTCACCCCCTGGGAATTCTTCCGTTTCACCGGACAAATCTTTCAAATGAGCGGCCCGCGTCTGGAAGAGGCCGCCCGCGAATTGATCCCCCGCTTCAACCTCGACGAATTCGCCCGCAAACCCATTGACGGCCTTTCCCACGGCACCCGCCAGCGGGTGGCCATTGTCGCCTCCCTCCTCCACGACCCCGAAGTTGTTATTATTGACGAACCGATGGTCGGCCTCGACCCCCAGCACGCCCGCCTCGTCAAGGACGTTCTCAAGGAGCGCACCCGCCGCGGCTGCACCGTTTTCCTTTCCACCCACCAGCTCAGCGTCGCCGAGGAAATGGCCGACCAGGTGGCCATCATGCATCAGGGCCGTCTGGTCGCCGTGGGCACCGCCGCCGAACTCCGCCGCCAGGCCAGTGCCGGCGCCGACGGCACCCTCGAACAAGTCTTCCTCACCCTCACCTCCGCCCAGCCCGTCGCGCAAAAATAGACCGCCTCTTCCGGGGAAAAATTGGTGCGCTTAGCAGGACTTGAACCTGCACGGCTTTCGCCACTACCACCTCAAAGTAGCGTGTCTGCCAATTCCACCATAAGCGCACCCGCCATGCCCTTATCCAAGCACGGCCCGGCCCCG
>JBEKUQ010000488.1:0-3300 GCA_049514835.1 Verrucomicrobiota bacterium
GCCTGAGCGCCCGCGCCACCGCCTCGCACGCATACGATTCCACCGCCGTGGACTTGAAGGCAAACTGGCAGTCCTTCACATGCTCCAAATGCGATTGAACCTCGGTGGCGTTCATACCCTAAAATGGGTTCTCCTCCTCTGGCCCGGCGCTGACGACATCGCACACAAATTGCGGATCGGCGATAACCGGCTGCGCGGCTTCCCCCAGCGCCCCTTCCAGCACTTGCTCTTTCCACTCCGCGACCTGTTCGCCCGCACAGTATCGGCAACCCTTCGGGCAGGGCTTCCATCGCTTCACCCGCGCCCTCAGGCACATCTCGTGATGCGAATCCCCCGCCTCGTTGCGCGCCACATTCACCCGATCCTCCAGCGTCCAGATCAACTTTTCCAAGTCCCCATCGCTCAAGTCCTCAATCGTATTGACCTGCCGCACCCGCTTGAACCGCTCCCGCAAAATCGTATCCAGCGCCCCCGCCTTATATATATGCAGACACGGTGCCAGCCGCCGCCGGATGATCCACAACCGCGTCCGCCGCACCGGACTCTCCTGGCGCAGATCCGCCGCCGCCAACAAAAGCAACTCCCTCTTCACATCCCCGAAATCGTCCTGCTGATCCGTCTTGATGAAGTCATTGGCCGAGATGTGTCCGCCGCTGGCCAGCGTCGTCTTGTGCGGCTCACGGTTCCCCAGGATTTTTGCGAAAAGGGCATACCGGCGTTCCTTGTCATCCTCATTCCACCCTTGGAAAGCGCACGCATTCGGCCACAACTCCGCCATCAAGCTGATCCGTTGGTTTTTGGTGAGCATAATCAGAACTTGTTTTGGAAGGCCTGGTATTTCCTCGCAGCCCGGCTGTTCTCATTCTTGCTCTGCTCAATGAACCGGCCCAATTCCCCAGTGACCTGGCCGCTGCTGAATTTGATCGCCTCGGCGATATCGGAAACCTTCATGGCGCCGTCCTCGATGGCGAAACGAAAAATGCAGGCCCTCGCGCTGACAATCGAATCCTCGGTCGCCCGGCGGTTCAGCAGGATGATGCGTCCGATTCCAAAGTGCCTCTCCGCCTTCTTGATGATCTTCTCCAGGGATGGTCGCGATGGCGCGACCATGGCCGCAGCCGGGTCTTCTGCTGGTTTCCCCGGCTCGGCCACGGGCGCGATCTTCGTGGCCGGCCTGCCCTCTTTAACAGCCTTCGTAACTGGAAGCTGAAAAATCGCCGCTATCTTCTTGATCCGCTCCGGCTGCAGCTTGCGAAAATGCTCCACGCCCTCCTGGCTCAATTCAAGCTTGGCTGGCCGCGCCCCATCCTTCTGAAGAAAAAGCGCCTGCAACGTCAACTCCGCCAGGCCCAGGCTCATTGACCTGGTGAAGAGCTTGGCCTCCTTGGACACCGCAAATTGCCGCAACAGCTCAATCGGGGTTTTGCCCTGCAAATTCTCCCCAGTCACAAAAGCGTCCAGGCAATCCGCCACCGGCGTCCTCGTTTCCCAGAACCACTCTTCCGTCGCCAGGGCAAAGACAAACCCGGCCAGAATGCCAAGCTGTTTCAGTCCCTTTTCCTTTGGCCGATGCTGAATGATGTAAGTGACCGCGTGCTCATAGGCCCGATACACTTCCAGCGTCTGCCCCACCGAGAGCCGCCGCGTTCGTTCGCCAAAGCACAGGCTCGCCAGTTGCCCGCTTATCCCGGCCACCAGCTTCCCGTCCTTGATCCCATGCTGGATGATCAATTGATCCGATACGCTCCGCGTCGCGCCACGGTCCACGCAATCCATCGTCGTCAACTCGCATCCCTCTTCCTTCGAAGGCAAACCAAAAGTCACCATGCACCAAACCGTGACGCCGGATATGATGATCGCCGCCAGGCGATGCTGCCCGTCAATCAGATGATCCTTGTCATTGAAAGCCAGCCCCTGGTGAGTCTTGCGCCACTTCCCGGCCAGCATGTCGCGGGCGTAAGCTTTCACCACGTCCTCTTTCATGGGCCGGTTGACGAAGTTGTTGCGCATCCAATACGCCGCCAGCGCTGGCGTCACGTCAATCCATTGACTGCGCACGCCGCCGATGGCCGTGGCCTCCGTGCCGTTCTTCACGATCGGCACCTCCACGCCGGCCGGAGTGATATACTTGTCCCATTTCAATGTCTTGGCCGCCTCAACGGCTTCCGCCCAACCGTAGGGCTTTTGTGAGCTTGTGGTTTGCATTTGCTTCCTTTTTTTGACTCTGGCGCAATAAATGTTTGGCCAGCAATTGATTGACGGCTTCCTCTGATTCCGCCCTGCTGATCGAAAACGTCCGCCGCGGCGGCAGGCCCCGCTCCTGGATGATTTGCAGCATCTTCACCACTTTTGGATCGTTCGCCCGGTGAGTCCGCCGCCCCCGATAATTGTAGAAAATCATGTGACATGCCGCCGCCGTCAGCCCGACCTCGTCGGCAATGCCCTGCCATTTCGGCAGACTCCGCCGCACCATCGAGCGCGCCTCCCGCGGCGTGGGCTTCCTCCAGGTCAGCACCGTGGTCCCGCCGTCTATCGTGATCGTCTTCACTGCGCAGGAATTTCCTTGGCCCTCTCCCATTCAATCTTGATATCGCTTTTCGGGATCCCGTGCTTGTCGCGCGCCACGCATGCCGTGACGAATGCCGCCGCCGCCACCCCCAGCGCCTCCTCAGCGTGCCTCCGAAAATGTTTGCCTGTCTTGTCAATCAATTCGTAGGTGAACGTCTGGCGGTAGAAGGCCCGCCACAAAATGTTCGCCGCCGAGATCTTCCGGTGCGTTTCCGTCTCCGGCTTAAACGAGCCGATGATCTTATCCGCCGTGAAAATAATCGGCACAACCTGCTTGGTCCCCTGTGCCAGGAACTGCTTGCCTTCGCGTTCTTCGTCCGCCAGGTCCACCTTCTCGCCGTCGCGCGCCAGGCATACCATGGCCGCTTCGACGGCTTCCAATTCAGCCTCGCGTGTGGCGATCTCCGCTCGCAGTTGCAGCCCTCGGTCCACCAAATTCACAATTCTCAATTCAGCATTCATAATTTAAGACAGCCTCCCTTCGAGGATCATCCGCCGCCGATTGATCGGCCGTAACGCCGCCTGCAATTGTTTGGCCGCCCGCTCAGATTCCTTGGCGAGATCCCCGAACCGCCGCTCGCGCTCTTTGATCCCTCGTTGATGCTCGCGGTGGACGCGCCTGGACATCCGGTCCAGCTCGCGCATCTCAGCCCGATACTCTTTCTTCATGTTCATAGGATTATTTGGTTTACGATTTCGAGTTGAGTGGGGTAAAGAGCCAGGTCCACGCGC
>JBEKUQ010000489.1:0-3294 GCA_049514835.1 Verrucomicrobiota bacterium
CGGCCCGTCTCCTGGCCGAACTGCAAAACATCAAAGCCGCCCTCCGCCAGAACGAGCCGGTGGCCGCCGTGCCGGAAACACGCCCGTTTTACTGGAGCAAAATCGAGCGCCAGATTCAACACGAAGCCGCCCGCCGTCCCTCCCCTGCCCTGTCGTGGGCGGGCCTGTTCCGGCGCTGGCTGGTTCCCTTGGCGGGCGCGGCCACCGTGGCCGCCGGGCTGCTGCTCTGGCTCCGTCCGTCCGCGCCGCAAGTGGCCTTCAACGAAGTTTCCCCGTCGTCGGCTGGCATCGAGGCCCGCACCTTCCGCGACAATTCAGCCGGCATCAACTTTGTCGTGGTCCAGGAAACCTCCCCGCCGAGCGGGACTTTTCTGGACACCCCGCCCGCCCGCACCCGCGACGAAGGCTCTAGTTTTATGGTTGAACTGGAATGAGCCGGCACGTCCATCCACCTCCCCCTTGGCGTTTCCCCGCGCTGGTTCTCCTGTTGCTGGCTTTGCCTCTGGCCTCCTCCTCCTCCCTTGCCGCCGACTTGAAGCTGGAGGCCAAACTGATCCGGGGCGCCAACGGCGGCGCTGCGCCTGTCAATTCTAAGGCGGTGGACCCGGCGCTCGCCGCCTCTTTCCGCCGCAACTTCAAGTGGACCAACTATTACGAAATCACCAACCTGGCCGCCGTCATTCCGCTCAACCAGAGCCGCGACGTGCGCTTGAGCGACCGCTTCACCCTCAAAATCAAAAACCTCGGCTCCTCCAAGGTGGCCGTGGATTGCCTCGGCCGCGGCCAGCCCGTCAGCCAGGGCACCAACACCCTGCCCTGCGTCTATTGCGGCACCAACTCCGATGACACGGCGTGGTTCATCCATCTCCGCTCCCTCGACGACAAAAAGTAGCGCCCCGCGCCTCTGCACTTGTCATGACGGAAATCGAGGAGGTCATCCAACGAGAAACTCGCCGTTGTTTGCCAGGGTTTCCCTGATCTCGACATTGGCTGTGATTGACATCGTATTGCCCAAAAATCCGCAACCCGTATCCAAAAGCGATATGCAAATTCATCTAGCCGCCATCTTTAGGCCGATGGCGAATAATGTTCGTGGAACCGTCGGGACGGAAAATCTGAGCACCGACCGACGCGCGGTTGCCTCGCAAGACCGAGCAAAGGCGTTCGTGCAAGTCCGCAAAGGTGATTCTGTCATATTCTTCGCCGGTCAAAACCAGCAACGGCGATTGATATTCTTGGCCGCTGCGTTCGGTTCCTTTCTGCGTAAACTCGGTCACGAAGACCACGGCTCGCATTTGCGGTGCGTCGCCATCCGCATCAACCGCCACGGGCGGTGGCAGAAACGCGCCAAACGGATCACCGCTCTCATAACCAGCGCCTGGGCTTGGTGACCCGATATGCGGGGGAACGCCTTGGGCCGTCACTTCGATCCAATCGCACCCCCTGAAATCGTCTCCGTCCTTGGGAAACTTCAACTTCCATAGTGTCGCATAGATGCTCATAAAGATCCGTGTTTCGCGTCGGCTAGGACTTTCAAGAAAACGCTGGCGCGGACGATCTGAATGCCGCGGAACTCTTTGAGCACCAGGAGATCATTGTCGCCACTGACGATGTATTGGGCCAGCCCCTCGATGGCGCATTCCAGCACCATGTTGTCTTCCGGGTCGCGCGGCACCGCCTTCAACACCTTGGGAATCTGAACCAGCCGCAGAAAGCCCAAATAATCGGCGAGCGTTTCCGCGACCTGTTCCGCTGAAAAATGCAGGCGCATCTCCAATTTTTCGGCCAGTTCCTCGACCAATTCAGGGCAAGCGATGACTTGAATTTCGCCACCCCGCGCCCGCTCGACACACTGGAATGGACTCCCGCGCCAGCCGGCTGCGGAAAAGAGGATATTCGTGTCAAAGACGGCCGTAATAGCCACGGTCATTTCTCGTGCAGCAAATCATTCACCAACGCCTCGCGTTCATCCTCGGACAAACGATCCCAATTCAATCCGCGCTCGGCACTTGCCCGGCGCAATTGTGCCTCGCCAAACCGCAGGCGTTCCTCGCGGCGGGCCTGTGCGTCCTGAGCAAGGGCGAGCAAAGCCGTCCGCTTCCGGTCGGCCGGCAATTGCCGTACCAGCGAAATTACTTGTTCGTCGCTCAATTCTAAGACGCTCATCGTTTAAAACCTACCACGGATGGGGCGCTCAGAGCAAACTCCAAACGGGCATCCCTTTCCGATCGGCTGATTTCATTTCATTGACCTTGGCAGGGGTTGGCTCTAGTCTGGCCTTCATTTATGAATGTACTGGTTTGTGACCCCATCTCGCCAAAGGGCATCGCGCGTCTGCAACGATGCAAAGAATTTAATGTCACTGTGCTCAAGCAAAAAATGACCGAGGCCGAGCTGCTCCCGCTGGTCAAGGAGGCCCAGGCCATGGTCGTCCGCTCCGAGACCAAGGTCACCAAGAATGTCATCGCCGCCGCGCCCCATCTGCGCGTCGTCGGCCGCGCCGGCGTGGGTGTGGACAACGTGGACGTGGACGCGGCCACCGCCCGCGGCATCGTGGTCATGAACACCCCCGGCGGCAACACCATCTCCACCGCGGAGCTGACCTTTTCCATGCTCATGGCGCTGGCCCGGAAGATTCCGCAGGCCCACGCCTCCATGAAAGAGGGCAAATGGAGCCGCAAGGAATTTCAAGGCACCGAACTTTACAACAAAACTCTCGGCATCCTCGGCATGGGCCGCATCGGCACCGAAGTGGCCAAACGGGCCATGGCCTTTGGCATGAAGGTCATCGCCTACGACCCCTACCTTTCCCTGGCCCGGGCCAAGTCTTTGCAGGTGGATTTGAAGGAAGACGTGGACGACGTGTTCCGGGAGTCGGCTTTCCTCACGGTCCACATGCCCATGACCGATGAAACCCGCGGCATGATCAACGCCGCCGCCTTCGCCAAAATGCCCAGGGGCGTGCGCGTGCTCAATTGCGCCCGCGGCGGCATTGTCAACGAAGCCGATCTCTGCGCCGCCATTCAATCCGGCCAGGTGGGCGGCGCGGCCCTGGATGTTTACCAAACCGAGCCGCCCGGCGCCGATTTTCCCCTGCGCCAGTTGCCCCAGGTCATCATGACCCCGCACATGGGCGCCAGCACCGAGGAAGCCCAGGAAAACGTCGGCATTGAAGTGGCCGAGGCCATCATTGATTTCCTGGTCAACGGCGCCGTGCGCAACGCCGTCAACATGCCCAATCTGGATGTCCAAACTTATCAGACCGTCAAACCGTTCTTGATTCTGGGCGAAAAA
>JBEKUQ010000490.1:0-3293 GCA_049514835.1 Verrucomicrobiota bacterium
GCGGGCGAACATCATGCAAGCCTTGAGATCGTCCGCCTCCAAGTCAGGCATCTCCGCCAAAATCTGCGACGCATCAAGCCCGGAGGCGAACAGGTCCAGAACGTCGCTGACACGAATCCGCATCCCCCGCACGCAAGGCCGTCCGCCGCATTGCCGGGGATTCAGGGTGATTCGTTCCATCAAGTTCGGCATATCCACCAAAACAATGCACCCAACGAGCCGACAAGTCAAAGCCCAAGAGGCGCATCAGCGGGACAACTGGTACAGGCTGCTGAATTGAGAATGGTGAATTGAGAATGGTGAATTGAGAATGCTGAATTGAGAATGGTGAATTTTGAATTTTGAATGGTGAAAGCATTGAACCACGGATGGACGCGGATGGACACGGATAAGGCCGGAGAGAAGTCAGGGGAATGATTGTCAGGGGAATCATCCGTAAAACGCCTTCTTCCATTCCCCTGACAAACATTCCCCTGACTTCTTGATTTTTCCGGCAGATCGGAGAAACGGAAATCCTGTCGGAAATGCGTGATTCCTCCCTGTTGCAGGACGAGGAACCAAACCATTGCAGGGGTTGGTAGGCCGCGAATTGGCTTTGTTGGGGCCGCGGGTTTGGATAGGTTTGGGATCATGAAAATTCGATGTGCCGGGTCCGAACTGCGCGCGGCGGGAGTTGTCTTTTGCCTGTTCGCGGGCGGCTTGCCTTCAACCGCCCAGGAGGCGGCCCTGTCAAGCATCAACGCCAACGACATCCTCGCCCACATCCGCGTGCTCGCCTCGGACAAGTTCGAAGGGCGCGCGCCGGGCACGGCGGGCGAAACGCTCACGGTGGATTATCTGCTGAACGAGTTCAAAAAGCTGGGGCTGTCGCCGGGAAATCCGGACGGCACTTATCTCCAGAACGTGCCGCTGGCCGGCATCCAGGCGCGCGCGGGCGTTTCGTTTTCCGCGGGCGGAACGGCGCTGGATTTTGTCTTTCCGCGCGACTGCGTGATCTGGTCGGAGCATTATGTGCCGGAGGTTCGCGTGGAAAGTTCGGACCTGGTGTTTGTCGGCTACGGCGTGGTCGCCCCCGAATACGGCTGGGACGATTACAAGGACGTGGATGTGCGCGGCAAAACCATTCTCATGCTGATCAACGATCCGCCCGTGCCCGATCCCAACGACCCTTCCAAGCTCGACGAGAAAATGTTCAAGGGCAAGGCCATGACCTATTACGGCCGCTGGACCTACAAATTCGAGATCGCCACGCAGAAAGGAGCCAGGGCCGCCATCATCGTCCATGAGACCGGGCCGGCCGGTTATCCGTGGGTGGTGGTCTTGGGCAGCTTCAGCCGCGAGAATTTCGACCTGCAAACGCCCGACAAGAACAGCGGCCGCGTCGCCATCCAGGGCTGGCTCACCGCCGAGGCCGCGCGAAAACTGTGCGCCGCCTGCGGCCAAAAATTCGAGGACCTGAAACAAGCCGCCGTGCGGCGCGATTTCCGCCCCGTCACCCTGCCCTGCCGCACGGTCCTGAGCGTGACCAATGCCCTGCGGGAAATTGACTCGCGCAACGTGATCGCCAAATTGGACGGCGCGGACCCGCGGTTGCAGAATGAATATATTGTGTACACGGCGCATTGGGACCATCTGGGCCGGGACCCCAGGCTGCCGGGCGACCAGGTTTACAGCGGCGCCGTGGACAACGCCTCCGGCGACGCCGCGCTCCTGGAGCTGGCCAGGGCCTTCACCCGCGCCGAGCCGAAACCGAAGCGCACGGTGCTGTTCCTCTCCGTCACCGCCGAGGAGAAGGGGCTGCTCGGTTCGAGGTATTACGCCGCGCACCCGCTGTATCCGCTGGCGCGGACCATTGCGAATTTTAATATTGACGGCATCAACGTCTGGGGCCGCACGCGGGATGTCGAGATCATCGGCGTGGGGCAGTCCACATTGGAGGACATGCTCCAACCCATGGCCGCGGCACAGGGCCGGAGACTCGTCCCGGAAGCCGAGCCGGAGAAGGGCTTCTATTTTCGTTCGGACCATTTTGAGTTCGCCAAGGCCGGCGTGCCCGCCCTTTACATCAGCTCCGGCGTGGATTTCATCGGCCGGCCCGCCGGCTACGGCAAGGCCAAACGCGACAATTACGTCGCCAACGATTATCACAAACCCAGCGACAAGATAAAAGCCGATTGGGATTTGTCGGGCGCCGTGGAGGACATCCAATTGCTTTTCGCGGAGGGAAACTCCCTGGCCCAGGGCGGCGCGTGGCCGCAATGGAAGCCCGGCTCGGAATTCAAGGCGCGGCGCGACGCCATGCTCTCCGCCAAGCCGTGACGGCGGAATAGGGCGCCGGCGTTGCGCGTATCTGACAAGATTTCCGGTCCTCCATTTTACCGGAAAAATGCAGAAGTCAGGGGAATGATTGTCAGGGGAATGGAAGAAGTTGTGGTCTGGGTGATCCCCCTGACTATCATTCCCCTGACTTTTTTCTGCCTGTTTTTAACGCGAAGGCGCGAGGGCGCGAAGGCGCAAAGAATACTTTCGTTCTATGCGTTGAAAGGCCCTTTTTTTATCCGTGGAATCCGTGAAATCCGTGGTTCAATTCCTTTGCTCGCGGCTGGCCGCGCCATAGTTCGCGGTTAAAGAAATTCTTAGGAGAGGAATGGGGGCGCAGGAAGGGATTAAGATTAGGATTAAGATTAAGACAAAGAGGGGAACCCAATAATGCGCCCCGCGAATTAGTCTTGCCGGGAATGCGCCGGGCGCGAATGATGAACCCTGAATTATGAAAGTCCTGTTGATTGGCATCGGGCGCTGGGGCGCCAACCATTTGCGCGTGCTGCACTCGCTGCCCGTGGAGCTGTTTGTCAGCGAACTGGACCCCAGACGGCTCGAAACCGCGCGCAAGCTGGGCCTCGCCGATTCGCATCTCGCCGCCGATTACCGGCAATTCGCCGCGCAGGCGGATGCCGCGGTGATCGTCACGCCGGCCCAGAGCCACTTCGCCCTCTGCCGCCAGTTCCTCGAGGCGGGCAAGGACGTCTTTGTCGAAAAACCGCTCACCCTTCTGCCGGACGAATCCCGGCAACTGGCCCAACTGGCCGATCAAACCGGGCGCCTTCTCCAGGTCGGCCATATTTTTCGATTTGACACCGCCACGCAATGGCTGCGCCACGCCATTGCGGAGGGCCGCTTCGGCAACGTCAACATCTTGCGCGGCCATTTCGGCGGCTTCAAACGGCCCCGCAACGACAGCGGCGTCATGTTCGCCGACGGCATTCATTTCGTGGATTTGTTCAATTATCTTC
>JBEKUQ010000491.1:0-3288 GCA_049514835.1 Verrucomicrobiota bacterium
GTGCGCTACAACGTCAAATCGCAGGCCGATCCTTTCGAGATTTACAATGCCACTGTTGATCTCCAGGAAACCAACGATCTGGCGCTGCAAATGCCCGCGTTGCAACAGCGCATGAAAGCCGCGTCGTTGCAGGTGCGCCGCCCCAACCCCACCGCGCCGCGACCATTTGACAACGAACTGGTCCCCGCCCTGCCCGCCGCGCCGCTCGCCAACGGCATCGAGTGGAAAGCCTACGAAGGCAGCTACCCGTGGGTGCCGGACCTTGAGACGCTCAAGCCGGCGCGCAGCGGCACGGCGGACCGCCCGGACCCGGGCAGGCGCACGCGCGACGACAACATCGGCCTGTTGTTCTCCGGCTGTCTCGACGTTCCGCGCGACGGCGACTACACGTTTTACCTCCAGGCCGACACCGGCGCGTTGCTGCGGCTCCATGACGCCACCGTGATTGACGCCGACTTCGGCTACGCTGGAGGCCAGGAAGCCAGCGGCACCATCAAGCTCCAGGCCGGCCTGCATCCGTTTCGCTTGTTTTATGCGCGAGGAACCGGCGGCAAACCGGCGTTGCAACTTTCCTGGAGCGGTCCCGGCATCGCCAAGGGAATTATTCCGAACGAGGTCTTTCAACACATGGCCGCCTCGCCCGGCGCGCCAAAATAATCATCCTCTTTCGGCATGGGGGCGAATGGATCTTTTCCCGAATCACGCGATGCACAGATTTGCGGCCTTGGCGTTGCTCACGGCCGACAGAGGAATGCCTTGGTCGAAGGTCACTAAATTAAACTCTGAACATGTTCCAGCGTCACTACTTCTCCGCGCGAGGGCAGCAACGGCACCCCGCCGCGCGAGCCGGAAATCTTGGTTGATTTCGCGGCCGAATCGGCCAGTCCGCGCCGCGCCAAACTGGAAATGATATGTCCCGCCGTGCCGCCCTCGCGCTGCGCCAGTTCCTTGGCCGCTTGCAGCATGTCATCATCAATGTCCAAAGTCCTTCTCATTCATCTGACGCTGCCGCCTCACCGCAGCAACGTCAATTCCTGCATTTTTGCTTTCGGAATCAAGGCAAACCAAGGTATTCTCCGAGCAGAAGTTGTCGCATGAATCCGGCTTCCGATCACCCGATTGACATTTACGACGCGCCCTCGCTGACGGCGAACCGCGAGCCAAAGCGGTTCCACGTCATGGCCAAGCCGGTCGGTTCCACCTGCAACCTCGATTGCGCCTATTGCTACTACCTCAGCAAGGAGACCCTGCCAAATGGCCCGGGCGCGGCCACCATGTCCGACGAAACCCTGGAACTGTTCGTCAAACAATACATTGATTCGGCGGCCGGAGGCGAAGTGATCTTTTCCTGGCAGGGCGGCGAACCGACCTTGCTGGGTATGGAGTTCTTCCGCAAAGTGGTCGCGTTCGAGAAGAAACACGCCCGGCCCGGCCAGCGCATTGAAAACGATTTGCAGACCAACGGCACGCTCCTCAACGCCGAGTGGTGCGAGTTCCTCAAAGCCCATCGTTTCCTGGTCGGCTTGAGCATTGATGGCCCCCGTGAAATCCACGACCATTACCGCGTCACCAAGGGCCGGCGCCCCACCTTCGACAAGGTTCTTGCCGCCGCCAAACTGCTCCAACATTATGGCGTGCCCTTTAACACGCTGACCTGCGTCCATCGCTTCAACGGACACCGCCCGGTGGATGTGTACCGCTTCCTCCGCGCCGAACTGGATTCCACTTACCTCCAGTTCATTCCCATCGTCGAACACAGGAATTTCGAGCGCACCGCCCCGCAGACCTGGAACGACGCCAAGTTGCCCAAGGACGGCGACCCCGAAGCGCGGCCCGGCCATCCCAACTCCATTGTCACCGATTGGTCGGTGGATCCCGACGACTGGGGTTACTTCCTCTGCCGCGTCTTTGACCGCTGGCTCGATCACGACATCGGCAAGGTGATGGTCAATCATTTCGAGACCCTGGTCGCCCAGCACCTCGGATTGCCCTCGCAAATGTGCATTTACAGCCCGTCCTGCGGCCGGGCGGTGGCGGTGGAGAATGACGGCAGCGTTTACGCCTGCGACCACTATGTTTACCCGGAATACCGCCTGGGCAACCTCAAGTCCCAATCCCTCGACCGCATGGTTTTCTACCCGGCCCAGGTCCAATTCGGCGACGCCAAGAGCCGGAGCCTGCCCCAGTATTGCCGCCAATGTGCTTACCTGACGGACTGCTGGGGCGAATGCCCGAAGAACCGGCTCATCCGCACGCCGGATGGAGAATCGGGGCTGAACTACCTCTGCCGTGGATTCAAAAAGTTCTTTGCGCACGCCCTTCCTGAAGTCGAGCGCATTGCCGCCCGCTTGCGCAAAGAACCCCTCCGCCCCCGCCCGCGCATGTGACTCAGCGGTTACCGATTTTCCAGAGCAATGGATTTCAGGTTGGTGTAAGCCGCTCCTTGCGGCGAAAGCACGCTATCCATCAAATCCACCCTGCCCAGTTCCCACTCCCCAAAGTCGCGCTGCTGTTCTCCGGCCAAGGCCTCCGCCAACTCCCTCCGCCCCGTGGCGTCCAATTCCGCCACCCGGCCAATCGTCAAATGCGCGTGGAAAGCGCGGTCCTCGCCCACCCAGCCGCTGGCCGCAAAACCCGCGTCCATCGCCTTCTTCAATTCCTGCAACGGCCGCAAATCGCCCGCCAATCCAGCCCAGAGAATGCGCGGGCGGTTCGCGTTCGGAAAACATCCCAACCCCGCCACGCGCAGCGCGTGCCGCCGATGTCCCTTGCAGGCCGCCGCCAAAACGGATTCCATTTCGGCCAGGCGCGACGTGGCGACGGCTCCAAGGAAACTCAAAGTCAGATGAATCTGTTCAGGCCGTGTCCAACGAACGGCGCGCGCCTTCATTGCCTTTTGCAAATCCGCCGCCGCGGCTTGCAGGCCGGCCGCCATCTGAGCCGGCGGGAAGAGGGCGATGAACAAACGTTTCTTTTCCGTTTCAGGCATAAGTTCCCGGAATTGGGTCGCCATAGTTTTGCCCCATCCTGCTAAACGTCAAGTACTGCTTCAAGCGCAGCCTCGGAAAGGCCTGGCGCAGACAGGAGAGGCAGGGCGGACAGTCCACTGCCCGCCGTTGGGCGTTGACAGGGGTAGGCCACGTCGCACCACCAGCGCGGGGGCAGTCCCGAATGGCGCTTAGATAAGAAAACGGGCTTGTCAGATGCTTGGTCCCAGGATGTTACGAACCGCGTTTTGAGCGGCAGGCAGATGATGCCGCTCCTACCGGAGCTTGAAAGCGTGTTTGG
>JBEKUQ010000492.1:0-3277 GCA_049514835.1 Verrucomicrobiota bacterium
GCCGTCCATCTCCTCGACGCTCAATTGAAAATTGCCCAGGGGAAGGGTGTCGCCGGTTTTGGGAAAGCCGCCCAGGCGCTGGGTGAGCCAGCCGCTGGCGGTGGCGATGCCTTCGGTGGACAAGTTTTGGGCGACTAATTCGCCCAGTTCGTGCAGCGGCAGGGCGCCATCAATTTGCCAGGTGTTCTGGTCGCGGCGGAGGAGGAGCGGTTTTTCCTGGTCGAATTCATCCTGAATCTGGCCGACCAATTCCTCCAGGATGTTTTCCAGGGTGGCGAGGCCGACGGTGCCGCCCCATTCGTCCACGACGATGGCGAGATGGAGTTTTCGTTCGAGAAAAAGCTGGAGGAGTTTTTCCAGGCGGGTGGTTTCGGGGACGTAAATCAATTTGCGGGCGGCGGCGCGCAAATCCGGCCGGCTCCCGGCTTTGGCGCGCAAGGCGAAAAGATCCTTGCAATGGACGACGCCGAGGGTTTTGTCCAAATTGCCGTTTTCGCAGAGCGGGAAACGGGAGAAGCGCGAAGTTTCGGCGAGTTCCAGGCATTCTGCCAAAGTGGCCTGGGTGTTGAGGCCGACGATTTCCATGCGCGGGCGCATGACGTCGCGCACGGTGCGGCGGCTCAGATCGAGGGCGTTGAGGATGATGTCATGACCCAGACGGCTGCCGCCGGGGCGGCGTTGAGTGAGCATGAGGCGGAGTTCCTCCTCGGAGTGGGCGGTGAATGGGACGGGGCCGGTTTGGATGCCGAGGCGGCGGAGGAGCCATTGGGCGCAATAGTTGAGGAGCCAATTGGCCGGATAGGAAAGGCGGTAAAACCAGTGCAAGGGCGTGGCGGTCCACAAGGAAACCGGCAGAGCGCGCTGGATGGCAAACCATTTTGGCCCCAGCTCGCCCAGGACGATCTGTAGAAAAGTCACCACGGAAAAACCGATGACGAAGGCAAGGTCGGCCCGAACCTGCAGGGAAGCGACGCCGCCCCAATCCAGGAGCGGCCGGAGCAAGGCGGTGAAAAGGGGTTGGGAGAGCCAGCCCAGGCCGAGGCTGGCCATGGTGATGCCGAGTTGGGTGGCGCTGAGATAGGAGGTGAGATTTTGCAGGATGTGCCGGGCCAGGCGGGCGCGGCGGCGGCCTTGCCCGATCATGGGGTCCAACTGGGTGTCGCGCAATTTGACGAAGGCGAATTCAGCGGCGACGAAAAAGCCGTTGATCAGCACGATGGCCAGGATGCCCAAAACCCGCAACCCCTGCGCAAGAAAAGTTTGGCCGTCCATTTACAGATTCACCTCCCCAAAGATGACGCGGAGGATGTCCTGCAGGCTGATCAATCCGGTCTCGCCATGGTCGGCGCTGAAAACCACGGCGAGGCGGCAGCCGGTGGCCTGCATGCGGCGCAGGGCTTCTTCCAGGCGCAGTTCCTCGTGCAGAAAAAAAGCCGGTTCCATGTAATCCCGCGCCAGGCCGGCCGGGTCCAATTTGCCGGAGTAAAGGAGCCATTCCAGATTGATGACGCCGGCGGTCTGGCGGGTTTTTGAGTCCAGCACAGGGATGCGGCTGAAATTGTGTTCGCGGCACAAGGCGAGGACCTGGGACATCGGGGCGGAGGCCGGCACGGTGGTGGCGGCGGGCATGGGGATGGTGACGTGGCGGACGCGGAGATTTTGGAGGTCAAGCACACGGTTGATCATGGCCTTCTCCTCGGTGGTGAGGCTGGGGGCGGATTCCTGCATGACGAAACGAAGCTCTTCGCGGCTGGCGAAGAGGCGGCCGGTGAAGGTTTTGCCGCCGGTGTAGCGGAGCAGGCCGCGGGAGAACCAGGCGACCAGGGAGACGAGCGGGGCGAGGAGGGCGTGGATGGCGCGAAAGGGCCGGGCCAAGGCGAGGGTGAGGCGGTTGGGATGGCGCAGGAACAGGGTCTTGGGCAACAGCTCGCAGACGATGTAAAACACAAAGACCGCCGCGGCACAGACCAACAGCCAGAGGACGGGCCGGCCGTGCAGCCAGACGCGCAGCCGGACCAGGGCGACGCTGAAGATGAGAAAATTGACGACGGTGTTGCCGACGAGGATGGTCCAAAGGAAATCCTCCGGATTGTCCAGGCAGCCGTGGAGCACCCTGGCGCGGCGGTCGCCCGCCCGCGCCAATTGCCGGACGCGGAAATGATTGAGGGCCAGCACGCCCGACTCCATGCCCGAAAAGAGAAACGACAGGGCGGTGCAGAGCAGGAGGGCCAGGACGGTCAACCAATCGTTTTGGCTCATATTATTTTTTGTTGACTACTTCCACAAGCAGCTCGCGGATGCGCCGCTCGTCGGCCGCCTGGACGGTCAGGCGCAGCCCGCCGAGGAGGACCGACTCGCCCGGGGCGGGGACGACCTGGAAGGCGTGGAGGGCGAGGCCGGCCATGGTTTCCACGCCGGGGGTTTCGCCGAGGGGCGGGTACTCGCGGCGGAAATTGTCGAGGCGGACGGCGCCGCCGGCCCGCCAGCGGCCCGGGCCGAGATTCTCCAGCACGGCCTGGGCCGGCTCGTGCTCGCGGTGGATCTGGCCCACGACCTCGGCCAGGATGTCCTCGATGGTGACGATGCCGGCGGCGCCGCCGAATTCATCCCGCACGATGGCCAGGCCGCGGCGCTGGCGCTGCAAGCTTTTGAGCAATTGCAGGAGATTCATGCTCTCCGGCACGAAGGAGGGGAACTCGATGGCGTCGGCCAAATCCTGATCCGGGGCGAGGAGGAAGGCGTGGGTGTTGAGGACGCCAACGATGTTGTCGGGGGTTTCGTCATAAACGGGCAAACGGCGGTGCTGGGCGCGGCGGGCGGCGGCGATCATGTCCTGGACGGAAAGATCGTCGGAAATGCAGACCATCTGGGTGCGGCCTTTCATGACGTCGCGAGCCTGGCGGCGGTCGAGGCGGATGATTTGCAGAATGATCTCCTTTTCGCCGGCGGCCAGGGCGCCCTGCTGGAAAGCGGTTTCGAGCAACTCCTGGTACTCGGCGTCGGAAAGGCCGGCGGGCACGGCCAGGGGCGAGGGGCCGACGGCGGCGAGGACGGCATTGGTCAAGGATTGGGCGATGCGGCGGAGCGAGCGGCTGGCGTTTTGCAGGAACAACATCGGGCGGGCGACGCGGAGCGACCAACGTTCGGGCGCGCGGACGGCCAGGGTTTTGGGGGCGGCTTCGCCGCCGAGCAAGACGGCCCAGAGGAGGGCGAACAGGACCAGGCCGACCGGCCAATCCCGGCGCCAAGCCAGCCAAAGCATGACCGCGACGATGCC
>JBEKUQ010000493.1:0-3268 GCA_049514835.1 Verrucomicrobiota bacterium
ATTGACCTCGGTGGAGGCGATGAGATCCAGGAGCATGGTGCGGAAGGGAATCACGGCATCCACTCCCCGGGCGCGGAGGATGGCGATGCTTTGATCGCGGGCGGCCTCGCTTTGCGGCAAGGAGGGGACGATGAGGATTTTCAACGGAGATTTATCCGGGCCGAAAAAGCGGGCGGCCTGCTGGAAAACGGACGGCTCGACGAAGCGGAAGATTTCCGGCGAGCTTTCGAGGAGGCCCGGACCGAAGGATTCGGTGTGCCAGCCGCGCACGACGACGAGGGCGCGCTGGACGGCGGGCAGGTCCGCGGATCGCAGAATGAAGGGAGGGGCCTTCTCTGGTTTGAGGGTTTGCGGATGCCAGATGAAGAAATCAACGCGGTCAATCTCCTGCCGGCCGCGGGCCTCGAATTTGCGGTCCTGGCGCACGAGAAAACCGTGCAACTCGAAGTATTCGCGGACGATGGTTTCGTTGACGGCGGACATGTTCAGGGATGGATTAAAGCGGAACGCGCAGATGTCAAGACTTTTTCGATGAGGGCGGGCGGAACCTCTTGGCCGGATTCGACGCGCCCGATGCGGCGGGCGAGAACGAATTTGATCCGGCCGGAGCTGACTTTTTTGTCGAGCTGCATGGCGGCGAGGAGGCGCGACCTGGCCGGGGCGGAGAGCGGGATGGCGACGGGCAGCCCTGCGGCGAGGAAGAGTTTTTCGATGCGGGCGGCGTCGTCCGGCGGCAGGCCGGCCAGTGGCACCGACAGCCTGGCGGCGGCTGCCTGGCCGATGGCGATGGCCTCGCCGTGGAGGAATTTTCCGTAGCCGGAGATGTTTTCAAGGGCGTGGCCGATGGTGTGGCCGAAGTTGAGGATGGCGCGCAGGCCGGTTTCGGTTTCGTCCTGGCGGACCACCCGGGCCTTGATTTCGCAGCAGCGGGCGACCACGTCGGCGAGGATTTTCGGGTCGCGGCGCAGAAGGCGCGGGAGGCTGCGTTCCAGCCGGGCGAAAAGCGGCGCGTCGCAGATGATGCCGTATTTGATGACCTCAGCCAATCCGGCGCGAAATTCGCGGGGCGGAAGGGAGTTGAGCGCGCGCAAATCGCAGAGGACAAAACGGGGCTGATGAAAGGCGCCGACCAGGTTTTTGCCGGCTTTCAGATTGACGCCCACTTTGCCGCCAACCGAGCTGTCCACTTGCGCCAGCAAGGTGGTGGGGACCTGGACGAACGGGAGGCCGCGCAGATAAATCGCGGCGAGAAAACCCGCCAGATCGCCGACCACGCCGCCGCCCAAGGCGACGATGAAGGATTTGCGTTCGAGGCGGTGGGCGGCGAGCCGGTCGCAGGCGGACTGAACCATTTTGAGGCTTTTGGAAGTCTCGCCATGCGGGATGGAAATCAAAAGCGGATCGAAGCCGGCGGAACGGAGCGCGGCCAAGGCCGGCCCGGCGTAAAGGGGCGCGACGCGGTCGTCGGAGATGACGGCGCAACGCCGGCCGAGATCCATCTTCGCGCAGACACGGCCGAGGGAGGAAAGCAAACCGGCGCCCACAAAAATGGGATAACTGCGATGGCCCAAACGGACGGTGACGGTGCGCATGAGCAGAGCATACTGCCAATTCGCTGACGCAAGCAACACCACACCGCAATGCATTTCATGTTGTTGGGTCGCCATTGCCAATTTCTTAATCTTAAGCTTGCTCCTGATCTTAATCCTAATCCCCGGAACCAGCCGTGGCTCGACAAATTTCAGTGGAACCCTTCGTGTCCGTCTGCTGTTCCCTCTCCGCTCCCATACGACTTGTCCCGCCGTCTTGTCTCGCCAAAGCTGGCGACGGCGGAAGCCTTGGCGAAGGCGGATGGAGGCGACAGGGGGAGGGTGAGGTGAGGGTTTCTCTTACTCCTAATCTTAATCTTAATCTTAATCTTAATCTCAAACCCAATCCCCTGAACCAGCCGTGACTCGACAAATCTCAGAGGAACCCTTCGTGTCCGTCTGCTGTTCCCTCTCCGCTCCCATCCGACTTGTCCCGCCGTCTTGTCTCGCCAAAGCCTGGCGACGGCGGAAGCCTTGGCGAAGGCGGATGGGAGGGGAGAGGCTCAGGGTGAGGTGAGGGATCCTGCTCCTCATTGAAAAATATTTCGGGCGGTTACTCGGCATTTTGGGTAAATTCGCCTCATGCGATATCGAGAACTCGGCGGGACGGGATTGCGCGTGTCGGTCATTGGACTGGGCACCTGGCAGTTCGGCGGCGAATGGGGGCGGGTTTTTTCGCAGGCGGAGGCGGACGCGGTATTGGACAAGGCGGGCGAGCTGGGGATAAATCTGATTGACACTGCGGAATGCTACGGGGACCACCTGGCCGAGAGGCTGGTGGGGGATTACTTGGCGCGGCGGGACCGCTCGCGCTGGATCGTGGCCACCAAGTTCGGGCACCGCTTCCACAACTTCATGGAGCGGACGGACGCTTTTTCGGCGGCGGAGACGCGGCTGCAATTGGAGGCGTCGTTGCGAGCGTTGCGAGTGGAGAAGATTGATCTTTACCAGTTCCACTCCGGTTCCGACGCGGCGTTTCTGAACGAGAAATTATGGGCCGCGCTGGCGGAGGAGAAGCGGGCCGGAAGAATCGGCCATCTCGGGCTGTCCATCATGCAGAAGGGAAGCGAAACGCAGGCGCGCGAAGCGCGCCGGCTTGGAGTGGAGGCCTTGCAGGTCTTCTACAACCGGCTCGACCGGCGCGCGCAGCGGATGTATTTCCCGGCGGCGCGGCGCGACCACCTCGGCGTGCTGGCGCGCGTGCCGCTGGCCAGCGGCTTGTTGAGCGGCAAATACCGGGCCGGCGTCAGCTTCCCGCCCAACGATGTCCGCGCCACTTTTGACCGCGAAAAGATGGAAAGGGACCTGGCGGAAGTTGAAAAAATTCGCGCCGCGGAGGTTCCGGCGGAAATCCCGATGGCGCAATGGGCGATTGCGTGGTGCTTGAAGGATGCGGTGGTTTCGGCGGCCATTCCCGGCTGCAAAGACCCGGCGCAGGTGGCGGCCAACGCGGCGGCGGCGGATTTGGTCGCGGCCGAATAAGAATTGCGGATTGCGGATTGCAGATTCCTGAGATCTTCACTGCGACCGCAAACGATACTCACTCTCCCTTGCATTTCGGGGGAACTTCCTGTCCCCGGACAGCGCCTGCGCCCAGTAAGGGGCGCATCTCGACACTGCTACCGGCGGAGTGCGGCCGTCCCCGGCCGCAGCAAGCCAGGAGTTTTTTGGGTGCGCGG
>JBEKUQ010000494.1:0-3267 GCA_049514835.1 Verrucomicrobiota bacterium
TGGGCACTGGACCCGGCGCTAAAGCGCCGGGCTATTTTCAATGGCAAACGAGGTCAATGCCGGTGGCGTCACCTTCCCGGCGCATGGGCTGGGACGGCCTTTCCGCGCGATCCGCGCCTTTGAAAATAGCCCGGCCATTTATGGCCGGGTCACCGTCCGACAAAACCAATTAAGTCCCGTCAGGGACGAAAGAACTCCTTGGGGAACCGGCTGCGCCATGCGGGAAGAAAATGAGAATATGCGGTTATGCGGGACCGAACCCATTCCATTCTAGTGGACCGACCAGGCCCTGGAAGCAGAAATTAAACCTGACCAGAACAGGCTCACGCCTACTTATCGGGTACGATATCAATGGAAAGTGGATTGGACACCAACGTAAACCAGCCTTCTGGATCTTGGGTTTCGTGCCAGCGTACCGGATCTTTGTTTTCGTCCGAGTGAACATTTGCTTCAAGAGTAATCACATACCGGCCAATCTCATAAAAATTAAATTTCTCAGAAAAATGACATGTCACATACACCGGGCTGCCCGGTGCAAATTTATGCGTTGCCAAGCTCCGGGAGGCCGGATACGCTGGCTCAGGGGTTACGCGTTGGCCCGACGGCCTCACCACGTGAAAAGCAATCAATCTATCAGCTAGAATGTTGGGATCCGCCAGAAAGAGAAAGGATTCGTTCGTCGCCAGATCGCGGAAAGCGATGATGAGGGTGACCGCATCGCCCTTCTTGACCATTATCCCGGCTGAATTCATGCGGCGCGCCAGTTCATAGGGGTAGGCATCCTCCAGCAGCAGCCGGTTCAACGTGCTGTAGTCGGGTCCCACACCAAAGGCCGGAGAGTAGCTGCCGTAAGGAATTCTATAGTACTGACTTATAAGACGTTTCGTCTCTGGTTGCAAAACGGTCGATGAGTAGCGATTCGTTGTGTAAAAGCACCCGCCCGCGATGACCCGATTAAGGAGATCCGCCAAATTGGTGCGGGCCTGCCTTGATGCCAATTCGGAAGACTGCAAATTCATAAAGGCCGCCTGCTGCTGAGGCGAGGCCTGTTGCCAAAGGAAAGCCGACAAGTCATCGCGGTGCCCTCGAATGCGGTCAACCAACGGGGCGGGATCATTTATTTCGTCGGCGTTGAAGGTGGGCGCATCATTCCGTACCCAGATGGCCATTTGAACGTTGTTGGTCACTGGCCCCCAGGAGTTGTCTGCCGCAGCAGCGCCGCAACACCAAGTTAAAGCCAAGACAAGGAAATGAAAAAAGTTTTTCATTTAGCCAACAACTCGGGGGACACGACTTCAAAGGGGATGGCGGGGAGGACGCCGAGGACGGGGCGCTGCTGGTTGGCGCGGGCGGGTGCGCCGGCGCGGGCGGGCTGGGGCGCGCGCTTGGCCAGGATGTTGACGATTAAATTACCTCTCACGCCGGGTTTGATCTTGGCGGCGTCGGTGTGAAGCGTGATTTGCGCCTCGGTGCCGACGGCGGAAACACCTTCGATGGTGAGGCCGTCGGGCGGGTCGCTCAGTTGGAGTTCGAAATTGTTGGTGAATTGAACGCCGGGCACGCGCATTCTGAACCCGGCTGTTCCACCGACGGGAATTTGTACGAGGTCCGGCCCAAGGATTTTCAACGGGAGGCGGAATTGGCCGCGGCTGAAGAGGGTCACATCCAGTTCCTTTGACGGGACAAGATGCCAGTAGGCAAAGGCTTGCATCATGTTGTCCGCCGGAACCGCCGCATGAATGACCGACTGGTCCTGAATGCGCGCGAATCCTTCCACGGTGAGGTTGACGGGGATGTCGTTGGTCTCAGGGGGACCAGTGAGAGTGACGCGGACTTGGTTCTCATTGGCCGGCACCGCGCTGCCGCTGAGGGCAAATCCGGGCGGGGCGCCTTTCAGTGCCAGTGTGATCTCGTTGGAAAAACCATCGTGGCGCAGGGCATAGACTGTCAAAGGCACGGCCATGCCGCCGCGCACGGTGACGCTGGAGGGCGTGACGCGCAGATCGAAGTCAGGCCGCGGCGGACTGAGGCGCAAGCGGTAGGCGTATTCGGGGCCGCCCTGATGTTGCGCGTCGCCCACGTAGAGGTAATAGGCGCCGTTTGCGGGCAGCTTGGCGGTGAGCCAGGAATCGGCGTACTGGGTTTGCAGGCCGGCGCCCTTGTCCTCGAAATCGTCGTTGAAGGCCAGTTGTTTGCCGGCGGCATCGGTCAGTCTCAGGACGGAATCCAGCGGGGAATCGAGCCGGCGCGCGATGGTTTCGGCGACAACTTCATCGCCGGCGCGGCCCTGGAAGCGGAACACGTCCCACTGGCCCGGCTTCGCGATGCGCCCATTGACAATGACGGGCAGCGTGACCAGTTGAGCCGTGGACTGCGAATGGTTTCCTTCCCGCGAAAAAATTTCCGGCAAAGTGTCCACGGCAAAGGGCAGGTGGTTGGAAACATTGGTCTCCGTGCGCACGCAGAGCGGATAAGTTCCCGGCGCGAGGTTCCGATCATCTTGCGTCACGGTGGCAACGGGCAGATTCCAGCCTGTCACCTGCACGGTGGTTTGCGCGCCGGCCGGGCCGCCCAATGGGAAGAGGCCGGTGACATACGGCACTTCGCCCGCCGTGATGCGATAGACAAAATCTTCCCGGCCACGGTAAATGGAATCCCTGATTTGGAGAACATATTCGCCGTCCCTGGGGACTTCATAGTAAAGAACCGGGTCGGGATGGAAACGGTAGTGGTCGGCAAAGGCGACTTCATGTCCCTGCGCGTCGTAAAGAGAGACGGCGGCTTGGAACCAGCCGGGCACCGCGTCGGCCAGATAGGGCATCAATTCACGGGCCGCAACGGCGATGACCAGCTTCTGCCCTTTGCTGGCTTCAAACCGGTAACGGTCCACGCCGCCGGGCAAAATCTGGCCATTGACCACGCAGGGCAGGACAAGGCGCGGTTCGACGGGCGGGGGCGCGGCTTGGGCGTTGGGGTTGCCGGCGCGGTTGACAGTTGGCGGTTGAAGGGCAAGGGGAGCTTCGGGCTTGTTGAATTCGGGCAATTGGCCGACGCAAAAGACCAACGGCTGAGACAACGAATTTGGCGCTCCCAATCTTAGCTCGCGTTGGCCCGGCTCGGCGTCGGGAGCGAGGGTGATCTTGAGCGTGACCGTTTCGCCAATCACCGGATTGGCCATTCTTTTTTGGAACTGGGCGAGTTTCTCGCGGATTTCCGTCAGCGTCTTCATGTCCTCGGCGGTGAAAACGGGGCGGGCTTGCCCCGCGA
>JBEKUQ010000495.1:0-3265 GCA_049514835.1 Verrucomicrobiota bacterium
GGCGATGTAAGTGAATGGTGTGGTAATTACTTCATCGCCCGGCGCGATGTCCAGGGCGCGCAGGGCGAGAGTGAGGGCGTCGGAGCCGGAATTCACGCCAATTCCGAACTTGGTTTGCGTAAAGGCGGCGATCTCCTGTTCCAAGGCGGCGACGTTGGGACCGAGGATGTAATGGCCGCCGGCCAAAGTGCGTTCGACCGCCGGCAAAAGCTCCGCCTGCAGGGACTGGTATTGCGCGGCCAGGTTTAAAAATGGGACGTTCATTAATTTGTCATTTGGTTAGTGCAGGAGCATGAAGGCTGCCGACCAGAAATAAAGAAAAAACCGTTCCATAAGCCAAGAGGCCGGCCAAGGCATCTTTGCGCTCCAACAGCGCCGTCCCCACCCGCCAGGTCTCCTGTCCAATTCAAAGTTTCAATTTGAATGAGACGGCAGCCTATGCTCGTGGCTGTCATGATAGATCGCGATGTCGAACCCCGGCTAAAGACGCTCGCCCGCCAGTTCCCGGCTATCGTTTTGAAGGGGCCGCGCCAAAGCGGCAAATCCACCGTTTGTCAAAAGGTCTTTGCCCATTTGCCCTGCGCAATGCTGGAGTCCCCGGACGTGCGCGCCTTTGCCTCCGAAGATCCGAGAGGCTTCAGGACTATTCCTGGGTCGAATAAAAAATCAGCCGGATTCATCATTTATACTTTACCCTTTAGCCTTTCCCCTCCATGCCGCTTAAACGCATCATCATCATCGGCGGCGGCATCGTCGGCCTGGCCTCCGCCCTCAAGCTCGCTGTCCGCTTTCCCGGCTGCCAAGTCATCGTTCTCGAAAAAGAGGGCGACGTCGGCCGTCACCAGTCCGGCAACAACAGCGGCGTCCTCCACGCCGGCCTCTATTACAAGCCCGGCTCCTTGAAGGCCCGCCTCGCCGTCGCCGGCATTCAGGAAATGACCGCCTTCTGCCGCGACAACGCCATCGCCCACGAAATCTGCGGCAAGCTCGTCGTCGCGGTGGATGAATCCGAACTGGAGCGCCTCCGCCAACTCCACGAGCGCGGCCGGCAAAACGGCCTCCAAGGCTTGCGCATGTTGGATCGCGCCCAGATGCTCCAAATCGAGCCGCACGCCGGCGGCATCGCCGCCCTCCACGTTCCGCAGGAGGGTATTGTTGACTACACCGGCGTTTGCCATGTCATGGCCCGCAAAATCGAAGAGGGTGGGGGACGCGTCGTCACCCGCGCCAGGGTCATCGCCCTGCGCGAGTCCTCCGCCGGCTGGACCGTGCGCACCGCCGCCGGCGATTGGGAGGCCGGTTACGTGGTCAATTGCGCCGGATTGCACAGCGATCGCGTGGCGCAGTTGGCCGGCGAAAAACGCGAAGTCCGCATCGTCCCCTTTCGCGGCGAGTACTTCAAAATCAAACCCGAACGCCAATTCCTCGTGCGCAACCTTATCTATCCCGTGCCCGACCCGCAATTTCCATTCCTGGGCGTTCACTTTACACGCCTCATTGAAGGCGGCGTCGAAGCCGGCCCCAACGCCGTCCTCGCTTTGGCCCCCGAAGGCTACCGCAAAACCGACCTCAATCCCCTCGACCTTTGCGACGCCCTCAGCTTTCCGGGCCTCTGGCGCTTCCTCAACCGCCACCGCCGCATGTGCTGGGCCGAAATGAAAAGATCCTTCAACCGCCGCTTGTTTTGCCAGGCCCTCCAACGCCTCCTCCCGGAAATCCGCCTCGAAGACCTCGCCCCTGGCGGCGCGGGCGTCCGCGCCCAGGCCATGTCGCCCCAGGGCGAACTCATCCACGATTTCAGCCTTGTGCGCCGTCCCCGCGCCCTGCATGTTTTAAACGCGCCCAGTCCGGCCGCCACCGCCGCTCTGGCCATCGGCGGGGAAATCGCCAAATTCGTGGCCGAGGGCGTCCCATGAATCCTATATTCAATCAACCATTGCCTGTTTGCTTTCCGGCTTTTGTGGCCGCCAGTGCCAGACAACCGCTCCCGCCAACCTCCAGAACCCACGTCCATTTCTTGTCCTCATACCTGATGTTCATCCGCTCTAAAACATGGTTGACTGAGGCCGCCCGGATCAGGATGAATAACAACAATACCGTCACTCCCGCCAAGGCCCATCGGTTGCGGACAAAAAAAACGCGGAACCGCGCCAGCACGAACCAAAATGCCGCCACCACCGTCAGCGCCAGAACCGCGCAGACGGCCAATTGCACGCGCCGCTTTTCGCCAATCCAGCCGCCCGCCAGCGCCGCCTGGCGGCCCAGGTCAATCACCAAAGTTTGCAGGTCAAGCTGCTTGTTGATGCCGAGGAACAACAACCCCGCCGCCAGCACCCGCCAGATGACGGAGGAGGGCCTTTCCTCCGGCCCCATTTTCCCTCGCGCCAGGGCCGCCCGCCCGCAACAGGCCGCCGCCACCACGTATGCCGCCACCACCGTCCAGCCGCGCCAATCCGGATTGTCCCAGTGCGGTTGCCAGCCGGCGACGGCCATCCACCATATCATTGACAGCCCGCTTGTTTTCATTTCTCACGCCACGAATTTCACGGCGGCCAACTCTACCCGCCGCCCCCCGCACCCGCAAACCCCATTTCACCTTCCACCATCCCGCCAGGGCGGGCCTTCGTCGAGCCGCGTCCTCCCTGTCCGCCCACCCCGTCCACCTCACCCGGCCTGCCGAAAAAGCAATTCTTGCTTCAACCGCGCCAAACAATGAACCCTGCCTTCCGCCTCCAGAACGACGGCAAACTCTGGGTGATCACCGGCGTCGCCGGCTTCATCGGCTCCAACCTCCTCGAAGCCCTCCTCAAATCCAACCAGCGCGTCACCGGCCTCGATAACTTCGCCACCGGCCACCGCAAGAATCTCGATCAGGTCCGCGCCGCCGTCTCCCCGGCGCAATGGAGCCGTTTCCAGTTCTTGCGCGGCGACATCCGCCGCCTCCAAGACTGCCGCCGCGCCCTGCAAGGCGTCCATCTCGTCCTGCACCAGGCCGCCTTGGGCTCCGTGCCCCGCTCCGTGGACGATCCGCTCGCCTCCCACGCCAGCAACGTCACCGGCTTTGTCAACATGCTCCTCGCCGCCAGGGACGCCCGCGTCGCCCGCTTCGTCTATGCCTCCAGCAGTTCCGTTTACGGCGATGACAACCACTTGCCCAAATTGGAAAAACGCGTCGGCCTTCCCGTTTCCCCCTACGCCGCCACCAAGGCCATGAACGAAACCTACGCCGCCGTCTTTGCCCGCTGTTATCTTATCCAAACCATCG
>JBEKUQ010000496.1:0-3258 GCA_049514835.1 Verrucomicrobiota bacterium
CCAGCTCAAATTGCTGGAGTGTCTTTGGGAACAGCTACTTGGTGAATTGGGCCTTCGACGCTTTTGGGGTGCAGCACCCCTTTGGCGATCTTGGCGCGCCCGCCGACACCCCCCAGGGCAGATCCATGAAAACCAGCGACATCGCCGCCAAGCCGGGCACCAAGATAATTCAAGGCGACTGGATCTGGCATCCCAATCGAGGGAACACCGACGTGCGCAGCGTTTGGCACAATTGCAAAGGGCAAAGCTTGACCGTCATGTTGTGGGGCGACAGCCATGTCTCTGCCTTCACCATTCCGCTCACGACCCCCGGCGACATGCCGGTCAGTAGAGCGAACCAATGGTGGTGAACCTGTCGGGAACGAGGAATGAGGAATGCCCGCCAACACTGCCGGGCGATGACTTATGCAAATGAGATTGGAAAGAAGAGAAGCGGCCGGCGAGGGCGCCGACCGCGACATGGGAGGGCGCATGTGCTCCCCGCGCAATGAAGTTGGCCGCGCTGTTGGGGAGCGCGGGCGAAGGCGGTAGGCATTCCAGGAGCCCACCCACATGCTTTTCCACACCTGGCCGTTTTTTGTCTTTCTGCTGGTGGTGCTGCCGGTGTTTTTCGCGCTGCGGAAAACGCGGCTCTGGCTGCCGTGGCTGACGGCGGCGTCGTACTTTTTTTACGGGTGGTGGAACCCGTATTATTTGTTTCTGGTTTTGTATGCGACGGTGCTGGACTTCTCGCTGGTGGCCTTGATGGACCACTGCCCGCGGCAGGGACAAAAAGTGGATGTGATGGGGCGGCTGACGCGGCTGCGGTTCGACGATCGGGTTCTGAAGGGGGCATTCCTCGGCTCGCTGGGCGGCGGCTTGTGCATCATCGGCCTGGCGGTGGCCGGGCCGCACACGCTGCGGCCGGCCATGGCCGGGCTGGGATTGATCGTGCTGCTGATGGGGCTGGGTTCGCTTTACAGCAGCCGGCGGATCTGGCTGGCCATCAGCCTGGTCAATAATCTGGCCCTGCTGCTTTTTTTCAAGTACGCGGGGTTCGTGGTGGCGAACGGCAACGCGCTGCTGGCCTGGCTGCACATTCCCCTGACGCTGTGGGAACCGTCCGCGCTGATGCCCTTTGGTTTTCGCTACCTGCTGCCGGTGGGCATTTCCTTCTACACGTTCCAATCGCTGAGTTACACGATGGATTTCTACCTGGGGAAGATGGAGCGGGAGCGGAATTTTCTGCGGTTCGCCACGTTCGTCTGCTTTTTTCCACAATTGATGGCGGGTCCCATTGAACGGGCGCGGCATCTGATTCCCCAGTTCCGCCAATTTCCGGCCATCCGCCTGCAAAACTTCACCGATGGGGCGTCGCTGTTTTTGGTGGGGTTGTTCAAGAAACTGGCGCTGGCCAATTATCTGTCTTTCTACGTGGACCGTGTTTATGACAACCCGGCGGGCGTGGGCGCGCCCGGCCTGATGCTGGCGACGGTGGCGTTCGGCTGGCAGATATTTTTTGATTTCAGCGGTTATACGGACATGGCGCGGGGCGTGGCCAAACTGATGGGGTTCAACTTGATATTGAACTTCAACAATCCCTACCTTGCGGCGAGCCTGGGCGATTTCTGGAAGCGCTGGCACATCAGCCTGTCCACCTGGTTCAGGGATTATGTCTATATTCCACTGGGCGGGAATCGAGAGGGGAATTGGAAAACTTACCGCAATCTTTTCATCACGTTTTTAGTCTCCGGCATCTGGCATGGGGCGGCGTGGACGTTCGCGATCTGGGGGGCGCTGCACGGCCTGGGAGTGTTGGCGACGCGGGAGCTGGAACGGTCGGGCTTCTACCGGGAGCGCGTGCCCAAGCTGGTCAAGCAGGCGGGGGTGTTCCTCTTCGTTTCCTTCACCTGGATATTTTTTCGGGCGGAATCGTTAAACGATGCGCTGCTCATCGTGGGACGGCTCTTCAGCGCGGCGTGGCAGGACCCGGAAATCCCGGTCCTGATGTGCGCCCTGGTGCTGCTGGTCTGGTTGTATGAGTTTGCCTACGAATCCAGATTCCGCGACTTTCTGAGGACCGGTTTCGTGCGGGTCGGTCTGGCGGTGGCCATGGTGGTGTATCTTTGCCTTTGTTCCTCGCGCGGCGGCGCTTTCATCTATTTCCAATTCTAAATGGAAACTCTGTCAAAATCCGAAAGATCAGGCGCGTCGCCGCAATCGTCCGGCGAAGGCGAAACTCCGTTCGGCGTCAACGAGGTGCGGCTCAACGCCCGGCAGTGGCTGGCGGCGCTGGCGGTTTTGTGTCTGGTGGCGCTGCTGGCTTCGCCGCTTTGGAAGCGGCTGGAACGATTCGACACCGGGCCGGACTATCGCCTGCCGTACGCGTTGAGCAAAGATTACTGGTTGTACCAGCGGCGAATGGAACAAGCGGCACTGCCGGACAAAGTGATCTTGCTGGGGGATTCGGTGGTGTGGGGCGAGTATGTCCTGCCCGAAGGCACACTTTCCCATTTCCTGAATGAAGAAGCGGGGGTGGCGGACCGCTTCATCAACGGCGGACTGAACGGGGTGTTTCCACTGGCGCAGGAAGGATTGGTCACCTGCTACAGCAAGGCCCTCCGCCAGCAAAAACTGATTCTCCACTGCAACCCGCTTTGGATGAGCAGTCCCAAGGCCGACCTGAGCGCGGAAAAGGAACAGCGGTTCAACCACTCCGGCCTGGTGCCGCAATTTTGGCCGCGCATCCCCTGCTACAAGGCGGACGCGAACGAACGCTTGAGCGCGATAGTGGAACGAGAGATTGGCTTTCTGGCGTGGGGAGAGCATTTGCAGGATGCGTATTTCGGGGAGAGGAGCATCCCGAAATGGACGTTGCAAGACGACAGCGGCTCTCCGCCCCGTTATACGAACAGTTGTAAGAACCCGTTTGCGCAAATCCGCTTCGCCGTGCCTGGCGCGCCGCGCGATGATCCCGACCGCGGGCCGGGCAGCCCGCGGCACAAGCCGTGGGCGTCGGCGGCGGAGGGCGAGACCCGCTTCGACTGGGTGCCGCTGGAGGCGTCGCTGCAGTGGCAGGCCTTCCGGCGCGTCTTGGGAATCCTGCGCGCGCGGGGAAACGATGTCATGGTGATGGTTGGCCCATTCAATGAGCACTTTATGGCCGAGGACAACCGGGCGGCGTATCAAAAAACGCGCGACGGGATGGAGGCGTGGTTGACGGAAAACCATGTGGCCCATCTGACGCCGGAGACGCTGCCGAGCGGGCTTTATGCCGAC
>JBEKUQ010000497.1:0-3251 GCA_049514835.1 Verrucomicrobiota bacterium
CTGCCGTGGCGAAGAAAACGCCTGCAACGGGATTTTTCGACCCTGCTCGCCCTCCTGCTCGATTCCGGCGTGCCGGAACCCGAAGCCGTGGCCCTCGCCGCCGAAGGCACTGCCAACACTATTTTTCGCCAGCGCGCCGACCGCGTCGTCGAGAAGCTGCGCCAGGGCGTAAAGCTGACCCAGGCTGTCCAATCGCTGGATGATTCGGGCGAATTCGCCTGGCGCCTGGCCAACGCCGTCCACGGCCACGCCGGTTTCCTGCAAGCCCTGGCCGGCTGGCACGAATCGCTCGACGCCAAGGCCTTTCAGCAGGAACAAGCCGCCGCCCACGGCATCACCAGCGGCCTAGTCCTTTGGTCCGGCCTCATCGTCGGCGCCATCGCCATTTCTGCCTTTATGTGTCTGGTTTCCATCACCGACACCGTCGTGCTATGGTAATCCGCCCGGCACATCATCCAAGACGGCGCGGCATGTTGCTGGCCGAACTGGCCGTGGCCATCGCCATTCTCGCCGTTGCGCTGCTGCCCTTGGGCTACGCAGCCGGCTCCAATGCCCGGCTTTTCCGGGCCAAATATGAGCGCGCCGTCGCCATGGAAATTGTGGACGGCGAAATGGAAATCCTCGCCGCCGGAGAATGGCGCGCCTTTCCCGAAGGCACGCAACCCTACGTCGTCCACGCCCAGGCCGCCGCCAGCCTGCCGCCGGGAGAATTCCAATTGACCCGCGCCGGCAACCATCTGCGCCTGCAATGGACCTCCAACGAAAAGCGCGGCATCGGCCTGGTCGTCCGGGAGGTGACGGTGCCATGAAAACACGCGCGCTCCGCCCAACCGCCGCCCGCCGCGGCTACTTGCTCTTGGAATGCCTGGTCTATATCGGCGCGCTCGCCGTGATCATGGCCGTCGCCATGAGAGGCTTCTATCACTGCTGGAACGACAACAAGGCCCTGCGCCACAATGCCGACGACATCATCCGCGTCCTCCACGCGGGCGAGCAATGGCGCGCCGACCTTCGCGCCGCCGCGGGACCGGTGCAATCCATCCAGGACGGAGACGCCCAGCAACTCCGCATCCCCTGCGCCGCCGGCCCGATTATCTACACCTTCGCCAAGGGAGAACTCCGCCGTCAAACCAGTCTTCCGGCCGCCACCAACCTCCTTTTCACCAATCTCCATTCATCCCGCATGCAACCCGATCCGCGCCGGCGCGTCACCCCGTGGACCTGGGAACTGCAACTCAATCCCACGCGGAAAAACGCCAAGGTCTGCCCGCTTTTCACCTTTGAAACCGTGGCCGGCGCGGCCAACAGCCGATGAAAACCCGCTTCTCCAATGCCCGGGGCGCGCCCCGCTCCCAAGGCGGTTCCGCCGTGGTGGCCATGCTGGCGTTGCTGGCCGTCATGCTCTTGCTCATCGCGGCCAACGCCGCCACCTTGAACCGGCTCAACCGGGAAGTCAAAGGATTGGAAAGACGCCAGATGCAACGCCTGGATCCATCCCTGACACCGCGGCCCCATCCCTACCAAAGCGCCACCAATTCCCCATCGGCAAAATAGAGCCGGCCCAACTTGGGCTTTTCAAAACCGCTGCCAGTCCCGCCCCGTTTTGCAAGTGGGCAAAGCGGCACAAGTCAACCCGTGCAATTTGGCGGGTCATTCTTGATTTGCCCTGCTTTCCTGTTAAACTATCAATATGACTACGGTGCAGGAAATCAAAGCGGCGATTGATACCCTTTCGTCCACGGAGCGGGCAAAACTGGAGTCTTTGCTGCGGGAAACCGGCGTGTCCGAATCGCCCCCTGTCGTGAAGCTTCCTGACCAGGCGGCCCGTCGTCGCCGCATTTTGGGCGACAAGATTCTGCCGAACCTGATCTTGCAAGAGCGTGAAGCGGAGTCCAGATGAAG
The DNA here is from genome assembly GCA_049514835.1 of Verrucomicrobiota bacterium. Classification (GTDB taxonomy): domain Bacteria; phylum Verrucomicrobiota; class Verrucomicrobiia; order Limisphaerales; family Palsa-1400; genus JBEKOF01. Next base: position 1,903 of record JBEKUQ010000497.1, read on the forward strand.
CTCTACGGAGACACGAGCTTTCTCTTCTCGTACTACGCCAGCGACGCTAATTCCGCCCGTGCTGACCGTTGGCGGCAGGCGCATTCTTTCCCATTGCTGTTTTCCCAATTCAATCGATTGGAACTGCGCAATGCCGTGGAATTGGCGGTTTTTCAGTCTCGGTTGACTCCAAACGAGGCCGCTGAAATATGGGCTACGGTGGAGAATGATCTAAAAGCCGGGTTTCTCGCCTTGGTCCAGCCTTCGCTGGCGGACCTGCTTCGAGACGCGGAAACCTTGGCGGCGGCTCACACTTCAAGAATTGGCACCAGAAGCTTGGATGTCCTGCATGTTGCTGTAGCCTGCCTGCTCAAAGTGGATGAATTCGTCACCTTCGATCAACGGCAAACCGCGTTGCTGAACCGGCTGGGATTGAAAGTCGCGACGATTTAAAGCCGTTGGTTAAACGTCATGCGGCATGAGAGCCTCATGCCATTACTTCTTCGGTGCGGTCTCCGGAGGCATGGTCTTCTGCGCCTTCTCCTTCTCCCACGCCTTGGCCAGTTCCTTCACCACCTCCTGTGGATAATTGATCCCCCCGTTGCGTTTCATCTCCCTTCCATACACCGCCTGCACCGTGTCCTCATACACGCGGCCGCTGCCGCGATAGGCGTAACAGCGCTCCCGAATCTGCGTGACATGCTGGCTGGCATCCACCAGCAATTCGTAAGGGGGAACAGCCGCCGGGGACTTCGCCGATTCGCGGCCCACCTCCACCACCCATCCGCCTTCGATTGGAATGGCGCTGTATGTCCCCTCTTTCACAAATTCAGCGCCGCGAGTAATCACATGCAGCAACTGGATCACCGCCGCCGCGTCGTTCGCCGTTCCAACGGAAATCCGCTGCTTGCTCAGAAAGGTCATGGTGGGGGTCAACCAATAGCCGGCTTTCTTCTTTTTCGGTTCCGGATTCTCCCGCAACGCCGCCAGGAGATCCACCTGCTCGCCCGCCGCCGAAACCAGCGTCCTGGGTCTCGCCGCCTTCTCCGGCTTGAGGGCGCAGCCCGGCAGGTATTGCTTGACGAGTTGTTTCAATTCGATTCCGTTCGTGGCCCCGGCCTCCGAGCGCAACGGGATGGCCAGCAACAGGGCCGCCGCCAGCATCATGGTTTTCATATCCTATATCTCTTGACAACGAACATACCACCAGCCTTTCGCATAATCAACCGCCGCCCCCGGGCGCATCTTGACACTGCTACCGGCGGAGTGCGGCCGTCCCCGGCCGCAGCAAGCCAGGAGTTTTTTGGGTGCGCGGAAAGATCACCGGCGAGCCGAGTTTCTCGCGCTGCTGCGCCCGAGGACGGGCGCAC
>JBEKUQ010000498.1:0-3229 GCA_049514835.1 Verrucomicrobiota bacterium
GTCGCCGCGGCGGTCGTCATCCTCTTTGCCGCGCTGGCCGCGCTGGATGCCATGCTCGGCCTGGGCGCGTTGGAGGGCATCCAAGTCCAATTGCCCGCCGTCGTCAGGTTGAGCAAGGACCGCCCCGGCGCCATCGAAATTCAGATCAAGAACGAACGGCTGAAACCCAGGCAACTGCGCGTCGGCCTCCCCTTGCCCGGCGAATTTTCCGCGCCCCAGGAAGACCTGACCGTGCTTCTGCCCGGCCAATCCGTCCTTTCCCGGCTCGCCTGGCCCTGCACCGGCTCGCGGCGCGGCTCTTATCCTCTGGGCCAATGCCATCTGGAAACCGTCTCCCCGCTGGGTTTCTGGGCGGTGCGCGCCGCCGCGCCGGCTCCCTGCGAATTGCGCGTCTATCCCAATTTGCTGCTGGAGCGCAAGGGCTGCGCCGCCTTGTTCCTCAACCGGTCTTCCGCGGGCGCCCACGCCCAGCGCCAGATCGGCAAGGGCCGCGACTTCGAGCAGCTCCGCGATTACATCTCCGGCGACAGCTACGAGGACATCCATTGGAAGGCCACCGCCAAGCGCGGCCATCCTGTCACAAAGATTTTCCAGATGGAGCGCACCCAGGAAATTTACGTGATCGCGGATGCCTCGCGCCTGAGCGCGCGCCTGGCGCCGGGCGGCGTGACCGTTCTGGAACGCTTCATCACCGCCGGCCTGGTGCTCGGGCTGGCCGCCCAGCAGCAGTGCGATCTGTTCGGCCTCATCACCTTCAGCGACCGCATCGAAAACTTTGTCCGCGCCAAAAACGGGCGTGCCCATTACAACTTGTGCCGCGACGCCATTTACGCCCTGCACCCGCGGCAGGTCACGCCCGATTTCGACGAACTGGCCTCCTTTATCCGCCTGCGCCTGCGCCGCCGCGCCCTGCTCGTCATGCTCACTTCGCTGGATGATCCGGTCCTGGCGGAAAGTTTTGTCCGCGGCATGGACCTGATCTGCCGCCAGCACGTTATTCTGGTCAACATGATGCAGTCGCCGGACATCGCCCCGATGTTTGCCGGCGCGCCCGCCGTCCGGGTGGACGATCTCTACGAGCATCTGGGCGCGCACCTGCTTTGGAACAACCTGCGCCAACTGGAACTCCTCCTGCAACGCCGCGGCGTCCGCTTCTCCCTCATCCAGAACGAGGCCCTGAGCGCCCAGCTTATCACCCAGTACATGACCGTGAAACGGAGGCAAATGCTGTGATCATTGACCTGCACAAATTCCTTGAAGCCGAGCGGCCTGCCTGGAAGGAATTGGAAAGCATCCTGGCCAAGCTGGCCGAGGAGCCGAATTGGCGGATGGACCTGGCCCAGCTCAAACACTTCCATTATCTCTACGAACGCGCCTCGGCCGACCTGGGCAAGATCGTGACCTTCGCCTCCGAGCCGGAGACGCGCCGCTACCTGGAGGCGCTGGTGGCGCGGGCCTACGGCGAGATTCATGAGTCCCGCGAAAAGGCCCACCGCTTCCGTCTCTTCCACTGGTTCTTTGTGCTTTTCCCCCAGACCTTTCGCCGCCACCTCCGCGCCTTCTGGCTATCCCTGGCCGTGACGCTGGCGGGCTGCCTTTTTGGAGGAGCCGCGCTGGCGCTGGATCCCGACGCCAAACCGGTTCTTCTGCCCTTCGAACATTTGCAAATCTCTCCGGCGGAGCGCGTGGCCCAGGAGGAGAAAGCCACCCAGGACCGGCTGGCGGGAAGGAAGGCCACTTTTTCGGCCCAGCTCATGACCCACAATACGGAGGTCTCGATCAAAACCCTGGCGCTCGGCGCGACCTGGGGCTTCGGCACCATCCTCATGCTTTTCTATAACGGCGTCATCCTGGGGGCGGTTTCCGCGGATTACATTCTGGGCGGGCAGACCAAGTTCCTCGTGGGCTGGCTTCTGCCTCACGGATCGTTTGAAATTCCGGCCATCCTGATTGCCGGCCAGGGAGGTTTGATCCTGGGCGGCGCCCTCATCGGCTGGGGCCGCCGCGCCTCGCTCGCCAGCCGATTGCAGACGGTGGCCCAGGACCTGGTCCTCCTGATCTTTGGCGTGGCGGTGATGCTGATCTGGGCCGGCGTGGTCGAAAGTTTCTTTTCGCAATATCATCAACCAGTCGTCCCCTACACCTTCAAAATAATCTTCGGCCTGACGCAATTGAGTTTGCTCGTCCTGCTGCTGGCCAGGTCCGGCACTTCTCGCGCCGCGCAAACCCGGGACGCCGGCTGACCGCATGGACACCTCCCGCGTCAGCACCCTGGTCATCCGCACCCCTGAAGGCATTGCCTTCTCCCTGCCCCTGGCCAGCCCCGTCACCCGCAGCATGGCGTGGGTGATTGATCTGGCCTGCGTTGGCACGTTGACCTACGTGCTCGCCGCCGGCTTGGCGCTGGTCAGGCTCATCAGCCTTGACCTCGGCGCCTCGCTCGCCGTAATGGCTTATTTTGCGGCGCAAATCGGTTACGGAATTGTCTGCGAGTGGTTCTGGCGCGGGCAGACCGTGGGCAAACGCCTCTTGCGCCTGCGCGTGGTGGATGCGCGGGGCTTGCGCCTGCAATTCAGCCAGGTCGTGCTGCGCAACCTCCTTCGGTTTCTTGACATGCTGCCCGGCTGCTATCTGGTGGGCGGCGTGACCGCCCTGCTCAATTCGCGGGCGCAGCGTTTGGGCGACCTGGTGGCCAACACCATTGTCGTGCGCCATCCCGAAACGCCGGAGCCGGACCTCGATCAACTGCTCGCCGGCAAATTCAATTCCTTGCGCGAATATCCCCATCTGGAAGCCCGCCTGCGGCAGCGCGTTTCGCCCGCCGAAGCCCGGCTGGCCCTGCAGTCCCTGCTCCGGCGGGACCAGCTCGATTTGCAGGCGCGCCTGGAATTATTCGAGCAATTGGCGGCTCATTTTCGCGCGCTGGTCGTCTTTCCGCCCGAGGCCTCCGAGGGCATCACCGCCGAGCAATACGTCCGCAACGTGGTGGACGTGCTCTTCCGCCCGCGCGTGGCGCGCCCGACTGAACCCCAAGCTAGAGCGGTTTAAGTTAATCTGTGGCCGGTTTGTGGAGGATGACGGGCCTTGGTCTGGGTGGAACGGGCGACTCGCCCAATGCCACTAGTTTTTTGGCTGATATTTTTTGAGTTGTCGGCGCGCTTGGGAGCGGCTGCCAAAGAGCAGCGGGAAGGATTGGCGCACATGGCGCTGGGCTCGTGGTTCGGGAGGG
>JBEKUQ010000499.1:0-3225 GCA_049514835.1 Verrucomicrobiota bacterium
CCCAGAAGGTCCGCATCCGCCTCCTGGTCCTGAGCCAGCCGGCCGACGCCAACGCCTCCATTTCCCTCAAGGAAGTCGCCCGGCGTTCCCACGGCGCGATTTCCGAACTGCAATTCGTCCTCGACCTTCAACGCAATCAACCCGCCAATACTTCCATTCCGGTCACCCTCACTCTGGACGGATCCCAAACCCAGACCCCCGTCGCCTTCGACGGCCAGTCCCTCCGTTGGCGCCGCCGCGTTGATCTGGGCGCCCATCCGGCGGGCGGCTGGGGCAGTTTCTCCTTGCCCGCCGATGCCAACGCCCGCGACAACACCGCTTATTTTGTGTACGGCGCCGAGACCCCCTTGCGCGGCCTCGTCGTCAGCCGTTCCCCGGACACCGCCCGCTATTTGCAACTCGCCGCCGCTTCCCGCGATGGCCGGCCCGCCACCCTCCTCGCCCCCGCCGACTTTCCCGCCGCCAATCTCGATGGCTGCTCCCTCCTCCTCTGGCAGGACGACCTGCCCGACGGCGAGGCCGCCGCCCGCGTCCAGTCCTTCGTCGCCAACGGCGGGGTGGCCGCCTTCTTTCCGCCGGGCCGCGCCGATCCCGGACAGTTCAACGCTCTGGGTTGGGGCGCGGTTGAAGCTTCCGAGACGACCGCCGGCTTTCATGTTCTGCGCTGGAACGAGGACGAAGGGCCGCTCGCCCGCAGCGATGAGCGCATCAGCCTCCCGCTCGGACAAACCGTCTTTGCGCGCCGCCAGATCATTGCCGGACAAAAAAACGTCCTCGCCGCCTTTGCCGACGGCGCCGCCTTGCTCGTCCGCCAAAGTCTGGGCCGCGGCGAGTTTTATTTTTGCTCCTCCCTGCCCGCCGACGATTGGTCCAGCCTGGCCGACGGCCCCGTGCTCGTGCCCATGCTCCAACGCCTGCTCCAGGACGGCGTCCGCCGCCTCCAATCAGTTTCCACCTCCGTCTGCGGCGAATTGACCGCGGCGGAACTGGCCCAAACCTGGGTTTGCGTGGATTCCAGCGAGCCGAAAGACATCCGTTTTCAGGCCGGCGTCTATAAATCCGGCGATCACCTCATGGCCGTCAACCGGCCCCCCGCCGAGGACGACCCCGAAATCATGGACTCCGGCGACCTCCGGAAATTGTTCGGCGATCTGCCGCTGCAAATGTTGCAGGACCGCCGCGTGGAAACCGGCCAGTTGCAAGGAGAAATCTGGCGCCTGTTTCTCTTTCTCATGCTCCTCCTGCTTTTGGGCGAGGGCCTTTTGATCCTCCCCGCCAAACGCCCCGTCGCCGCCCCCGGCTTCCGCGCCTTGAAAACCGCCCGCCAACCCGAGGAACAATCCGTCCCATGAACTTTATAATTTATAATTTATAATTCATCATTTCCCCTGTCCCCCCGTGAACCACTTCCAACTCGCCGCCCCGCTTTCCGTGCTCCTCCCCGCCTTGGCCCTCTGGCTCTTCGCCGGCTGGCTGAGCTGGAACAATTGGCGGCGCAGCGCCCGCGGCCGCGCCGTCGGGCGGCTGGAGTGCCTCCGCTTTTTATTGGTGACACTGCTCGTCTTCACCCTCCTCCGGCCCGAATACGTGCAACACCTCCAACGCAACCTCACGCCGGAGATCGCCGTCCTCGTGGACGCTTCCGACAGCATGAAAACCCGCGATCTCACCCTCACCAACCGCCTGGTCAGCCGCGCCCAATGGTTGGACGCCAAACGCGCCGCCCCTTTCTGGCTGCCCCTCCAAAACAAGGCCAAGGTCACCGTCGAGGATTTCGCCCGGCCCTCCACCAACGCCGGCGCCATCAACGGCACCGACCTCAACGCCGCCTTGGAACGCACTTTGCACGACTTCAAAAACCTCAAGGCCGTCCTCCTCTTGACTGACGGCGACTGGAACCTCGGCAAATCGCCCCTCGCCACCGCCACCCGCTATCGCGAGGAAAACATTCCCATCTTCACCGTCGCCGTCGGCCGCCAGACTCCCATGCCCGACTTGATTCTCGAAAACGTTTCCATGCCCGCCTACGGCCTGTTGGGCGAGGACATCGCCGTTCCCTTCAAGGTCACCAGCCACCTCCCCCGCGAAGTCAAGACCTCCGTCTCCATCTACGATCCCCAGGGCCAGCAGGCCAAAAAGGACATCACCATCCCGCCCAACGGCGCGGTCGAAGACGCCATCCTCTGGTCCCCTCGCACCGGCGGCGAAATCACCGCCACCGTCAAAGTGCCCGTCGAACCGGAGGAAACCATCGCCGAAAACAACGAATGTTCCTTCCACATCTCCATCCGCCAGGAAAAACTCAAGGTTCTCGTCGTGGATTCCCTCCCCCGCTGGGAATATCGCTACTTGCGCAACGCCCTCGCCCGCGATCCCGGCGTGGATATGCAATGCCTCCTTTACCATCCCGACATCGGCCCGGGCGACGGCCCCCATTACATCCCCGCCTTCCCCACCACCAAGGAAGCCCTCGCTCCGTACGATGTCATCTTTCTCGGCGACGTCGGCCTCGGCCAAAATGAGTTGACCGACACCAACGCCGCCATGATCCGGGGCCTCGTCGAGCAGCAAGCCAGCGGCCTCGTTTTTGTCCCGGGCCAGCGCGGCCGCCAAGCCTCTTTCCTCAACAGTCCCCTCGCCGATTTATATCCCGTCATCCTCGACTCCTCCAAACCCCAGGGCCTCGGCCTGCAAAATGAAGTCCAACTCGTCCTCACCTCCGCCGGCAAACGTCATTGGCTCACCCGCTTCGATTCCGACGAAGACCGCAACGACGAGCTGTGGAAACAATTGCCCGGCTTCTTCTGGTCCGCCGCCGTCGAAAAAAGCCGCCCCGGCTCCGAGGTTCTGGCCGTCCATTCCTCCATCCGCAACGACTTCGGCCGCATGCCCCTCCTCGTCACCCGTTCCGCCGGCGCCGGCAAGGTCCTCTTCCTCGGCACCGACAGCGCCTGGCGCTGGCGCCGCGGCGTCGAGGACAAATTCCACTACCGCTTCTGGGGGCAGGTCGTCCGCTGGATGGCCCATCAGCGCCACCTCTCCGAAAAGGAAGGCATCCGCCTCAGCTACAGCCCGGAAACCCCCCTGGCCGGCGACACCGTTTACCTGCAAAGCACCGTCCTGGATGAATCCGGTTTTCCTATTGACAAGGGTCCCGTCACCGGCAAAATCACCTACCCAGCCGGCAGCGCCGAACGCCTGGAATTCGCCCCCATGGAAGGCGGC
>JBEKUQ010000500.1:0-3224 GCA_049514835.1 Verrucomicrobiota bacterium
CAAATCATGCGTTGCCGCCGTTGCCTGCTGTTCGCGTTCTCGTCCCGCCCCGCCCATCCTGTAGTCTTTTTGCCGCCAAGGAACACCGCGCGGCCAAGCTAACCAGTGGAATCGCGCCTCGCTTTGCCGGAGGGATTTTTGCAACACATGGATCATCAAGCCAAAGGTGTCGCTGTCAAGGGCCCGGTTAGTTTGAGATTGATTTGCCCGCGCAAATAGCGCAAAAACAGATTCCAATGAGCCGGCCGATGCAGCGTATAGTATTTCTGTCAAAGCCAATGGTGGTGGTTTTGGCTTTGGCGCTGATGTTGTTGATCGGCTGTGTGGATTATGCCACGGGACATGATATTGCCTTGGGCGTAGTTTATTTGGCGCCCGTTTGCTGGGCGACTTGGGAGGCGGGAAGGAGGAGCGGGATCGTGCTGGCCATAACCAGCGGGGCTACCTGGCTGATCGCCGATTTAATGTCGGGCTATCCTTACCTGTATGTGTTGATCCCGTATTGGAATGCACTGATGCTGAGTGGATTTTTCCTGATCGTGGTCTTTTTGCTCACGGCCTTGCAGGGGGCAGAGGCCCATCTGGAAGAGACGGTGCGATTGCGGACGGAGGAATTGAAGACGTTGCAGGGGGAAGTCAAGGAACGGCAACGGCTGGAAGCTGCCAATCTTCAGGCGGAACGGCTCTCCACGGTGGGCAAGATGGCCGCCCAGGTGGCCCATGAGGTGCGCAATCCGCTCGGTTCCATCACCTTGAATCTGGACCTGATCCAAAAGGAGATAGACCGGCTGGTTGACAACAACCGGCATTCCCCCAACGAAGGCCGCGTGCTCATCCGGGATATGCGTGAGGAAGTTTGCCGCATCGGACGCGTCATTGAGGATTACCTGCAGTTCGCCCGGTTGCCGAAACCGCATCGGCAGCCGCTGGCCTTGAACGCGTTTCTCGACCAAAAACTGGCGTTCTTATGCACCGAACTGGAACAGGGGAAGGTGAAGCTGCGCACTCATTTTGATCCGGCCCCGATCACGATCAACGCCGACGCCGATCAATTGTGGCAGGCCCTTCTGAACCTGATCCGCAACAGTTGCGAAGCGATGCCTGGCGGCGGCGAACTGAGCCTCGGCACCCGGCGCAAGGGCAAAGAGGGGCTCCTGCTCGTCACCGACAGCGGCAAAGGCATGACGGAGGAACAAAGGCAACAGGTCTTCGTGCCGTTCTTCACCACCAAGGAAAAGGGAATAGGCTTGGGCATGACGCTGGTTCATCAAATCGTCACCGAACACGGCGGCCGCATCGAATGCGAAAGCACCAGTGGCAAAGGCAGCACCTTTACCCTCATTTTCCCCTTGGTGGAAAAGCCCTGAGATGACCGCGCGATCCCGCATCCTCCTGGTGGACGACGATGAACGGTTGCGCAAGGCCGCCGGCAAAGTGCTCGCCGCCGAGGGTTATCAGGTCCTCAGCGCCGCCTCCGGCCGGGAAGCGTTGCAGGTCTTGAAGCAAGAAGGGGTGGCGCTGGTGGTCAGTGACCTCCGCCTGCCCGACCTGGACGGCATCGCGCTGTTGAAGCAGGTGCGCGATTTTCTGCCGGAAGCCGAGGTGGTGATGATCACCGGTTATGGCAGCATCGAGAAAGCCGTCGAGGCGATGCAACTGGGCGCGTATGACTTCCTGCAGAAGCCATTGGACAGCGCGGCGTTGCTCAAGACGGTGGCCAAGGCCCTGGAAAAGCAGCGTTTGACGAGTGAGAATCGGCGGCTCCGCCACCAGCTTCAACAACCGCGCGGCGTCGAAGCGCTCATCGGCGACAGCCCCGCCATGGAGGCGGTCAAACAGCTCATCCGCCAAATCGCCTCCACGGATATCAACGTTCTCATTCAGGGGGAAAGTGGCACGGGCAAGGAGCTCGCCGCGAATGCTTTGCACCACTTGAGCGGCCGCCATGCCCGGCCGTTCGTGAAAATCAGTTGCGCCGCCATTCCCGAAACCTTGCTGGAGAGCGAACTCTTCGGCCACGAACGGGGCGCGTTCACCGGCGCGACCGCGGCCCGGCCCGGCAAATTCGAGCTGGCCGATGGCGGGACGTTGTTGCTGGATGAAATCGCGGAAATGAGCCCGCAGTTGCAGGCCAAGCTGCTCCGGGTTTTGCAGGACGGATGTCTGCAACGGCTGGGCGGCACGAAGGATATTCAAGTCAACGTGCGCTTGCTCTGCGCCACCCATGCCGACATCCCCAACGCCATCGCCGAGCGCAGATTCCGGCACGATTTGTATTACCGCATCAACACGGTGCAGATCCTGCTGCCGCCGCTGCGCGAACACCGGGAGGACATCGCCCTGCTGGCCGGGCATTTCCTGAGCAGATTTGCCACCGTCATGGGCAAAGACATCCGCGCCATCGCCCCGGCGGCGCTGGATCAATTGCTCGCCCACCCCTGGTCCGGCAATGTCCGGGAACTGGAACACGTTATTCAACGGGCGGTGGCATTGTGCGACGATGAAACCATCCCCGGCTTTGTTTTCGCGACCAGAGAATCCGGCCCGCCAGTGGAAGCGCCGACCACGCAGGATGGGCCGTGTGTTTCCATTCCCATCGGCACGACGATGCATCAAGCCACCAGGCGCCTGGCCCAGGCGACGATCAAGCAATGCGCCGGCAACAAGCTTCAGGCCGCGCGCTTGCTGGGCATTCCGCCGCGCACCATGTATCGGCATTTTTCCGATCCGGGCGAGTGACCTCGAACGGCCAAAATGGCAGTGCTCAGGCTGCCACTTTGGCATAAAGCAATACCTGCGGGACTGGGCCATCGCTTTCCAAGCGCCGGGTCAGGACAGGCCCCCTGCGTTGCCAGGCCTGACTTTAAGCACCCACGACTCCCTCCATAAAGCATTGGCACATTGGCTGTTGCCATAAGAGGCGCAAACTCCGCGGAAGAGCCGAAGACACTTGAGGAAGCCCAGGATATGGGGCTTTTCGCCTATTCCACGGCGATGGCATGGTCATTGCTAATTCAGAAGCGCAAATCAAGTAACCACGGAACCCGAAGCCAATTTCAGCAGGAGTTCCATCACCAAATCAACCATCAACGTCTATGAAAGAAATGAGGAAGAACAAAGTGGGCGGGTTCACCCTGATTGAACTGCTCGTCGTCATCGCGATCATTGCGATTCTGGCCAGCATGCTGCTACCGGCGCTGGCGAAAGCCAAACAGAAGGCACAA
>JBEKUQ010000501.1:0-3220 GCA_049514835.1 Verrucomicrobiota bacterium
CTTGAAGGTGTCAACTTTATAGACCTGCACGATGATCTGGTCGCCGAGTTTGATGAGGCGACGGGTGCGGCGGCCCATGAGATGGCCGCGGGCCTGATCGAAGACGAAGAAGTCGTCTTCAATGGAGGAGAGATGGACCAGGCCGCTCATGCCCAGACCGGGCACGTCCACGAAGAAGCCGAAATTGCGGACGTCGGTGACGAGGGCGGGATATTTTTCGCGGCGGCCGGATTTCAACTGGGCCTTGAGGAAGGCAAATAGTTTGACATCCTTGCTGTCGCGCTCGGCATCGGCGGAGTTGCGCTCGGTTTCGGAAATGTGGAGGGCGGTTTCCTTCAGCCCGGGCAGAGCGGGTCCGAGGCGGTCGAAGAGGGCGCGGTGGACGAGGAGGTCGGCGTAGCGGCGGATGGGGGAGGTGAAATGGGTGTATTTGGGCTTGCCCAAGCCGTAATGGCCCAAGGGTTCGACGGCGTAACGGGCGCGCATGAGGGATTTGAGGAAACCGATCTTGAGGGCCGTGCCGACGGGCAGGGAGTTGAGGCGGCGCATGAGTTTTTGGACTTCGCCGCGCTGGGCCAGATTGCCGCAGGGGATTTGGTGGCTGAGGACATCCTCGCGGTATTCGCGCAGGCGGCGCTCGTCGGGCGGCTCATGGACGCGATAGACGGCAGGACGGCGCAAGGCCATGAGGCGGGCGGCGACGGCTTCGTTGGCCAGGAGCATGAATTCCTCGATCAACTGGTGGGAGACGTCGTTCTCGATGCGTTCGACGCGGAGGAGGCGGCCATGCTCGTCGAGACGGATTTTGGAGTCGGGAAAATCGAGATCGAGGGAGCCGGCCTTGAAGCGGGCGCGACGAATGTGCTGGGCCAAGGCGTGGGCCTGCTGGAGCATCCGCTCGACGGGGTCGCGCGGCGAAGGTTGCTCGATAACGGCCAGGGCTTCCTTGTAGGTGAGGCGGCGGGCGGAGCGGATGACGGCGGGATAGAATCTGGCATGGAGCACCTGGCCATCGGCGGAGAGAAGGAATTCGACGCATTTGGTGAGGCGGTCGGTGGCCGGCTTGAGGGAGCAAAGATCGTTGCTCAAGGCCTCCGGGAGCATGGGGATGACGCGATCCACCAGATAAGTGGAATTGCCGCGGCGGCGCGCCTCTTCGTCGAGCGGGCCGCCCGGTTTGACGTAGTGGGAAACGTCGGCGATATGCACGCAGGCTTTCCAACGGCCGTCGCCGGCCGGCTCCAGGCCGATGGCGTCGTCGAAATCCTTGGCGTCGTCGGGATCAATGGTGATGACGGGGCGGGCGCGGCAGTCCACGCGGCCGGCCAGATCGGCGGGGGAGGCGGGGCCGGGCAGGCGGGCGCGGGCGATGAGCTCGGCCTCGCGCAGGGCGTTTTTGGGGAAATGAAGGGATAAATTGTATTGACGCAGAACGGAGAGCATGTCCACGCCCTCCTGGTCTTCCGGGCCGAGGACTTCGAGGATTTCGCCTTCGGGATTGGTATGGCGGGATTCCCAGGGGAGCAATTGGACGACGACTTTGTCGCCGACGCGGGCGGGCCGGCCGGTGTCGCGCGGGGGACTGACATAAATGTCGTGGGGGAGGCGCGGATCGTCGGGGATGACGAAGAGGAAGTGTTTGCTCTGTTGGAGGGTGCCGACGAGGTGGGAGCGTTTGCGTTCGAGGACGCGGACGACGGCGCCGGTCACGGGGCCGTCGGCGGGGCGGCGGGCGCCGGGGCGGACGTCGCGGCGGACGAGAACGCGGTCGCCGTGCATGGCGGTGGAGGTGGCGCTTTCCTCGACGACGATTTCCTGGAGGGCGGGGTCGTCGGGCTGGAGGAAGCCGCGACCCTGGCGGTTGACGCGGAGGACGCCGGGGATGAGGTCGGCCTGGTTGGCCAGGATGAAGCGGTGGCCCTTGGTGCGGACGATGCGGCCGCTTTTTTCGAGGCGTTGCAGGGTCTGCTGCAAGGTTTGCTGGTCACTGGGGCGGAGGCCGAGGCGGTGCAGGAGTTCCGGGATGTTGGAGGGCGCGTAGCCGGGGCGTTGCAGCAGTTTGAGGATATGGTCGTCCATGAAGGTCACGGGGCACAGTATGGCGCAGAAGTGAGGCGGAGGGAAGGGGGAATTGAGGGATTGCAAATTCATGGCGGGACCGTAGGTTGAGGGCTGTCGTGCCAACCAAACGAGGATCCATCCAATTGTTCCGCTTCGCGGGAATAGACGTGTATTTGCACTGGTCGTGGTTTGTGCTGGCGATCTGGGGCATTCAAATGCGGAAGGAGAATTATTCGACGTATTTGTGGCCGGCGCTGGAGTATGTGGCGCTGTTTGCGATCGTGACGATGCATGAATTTGGCCACGCGCTGGCCTGCAAGCAGGTGGGAGGGCGGGCGGACCAGATAGTGCTGTGGCCGTTTGGCGGGGTGGCTTATGTGTCGCCGCCGCGGCGGCCCGGGGCGACGCTGTGGTGCATCGCGGCCGGGCCGCTGGTGAACGTCGGGTTGTTGCCCATCCTTTCGGGGTCGGTGCTTTTGGCGGGCCGGCTGGGCTGGCCGGAAAATTCGCCGGACGCTTACCGGTTCACCGACGGCTTATTGTGGATGGATCTGGTGCTGTTGATCTTCAATATGCTGCCGATATTTCCGCTGGATGGAGGGCAAATACTCCAGTCGTTGCTCTGGTTTGTGGTGGGCTATGCGCGAAGCTTGATGATCGCGGCCTCGCTGGGGTTGGTGGGGGTGGGGGTGTTGATATTGATTGCAATTCAGCGCGACAACTGGTTTTTGGGTTTGATGTGCGGGCTGGTGGTTTTGTATTGCTGGGGCGGCTTGCAACAGGCGCGGGTGTTGTCGCGGCTGGCGGCGGCGCCGAAACACCAGGGACTGGCTTGTCCGGCCTGCCATGAAGCGCCGCCGGCGGGGCCGTTCTGGATGTGCGGGCGATGCCGGCAGGGATTTGACGTGTTCAGTTGCGGCGGGGTGTGTCCGAATTGCGGGGCGCAAGCGGCGGCGGTGCCATGCCGGGCTTGCGGGGTGCCCAGCCCGATCCAGGGTTATCAAATACAGGTTTAAAATTGAGGAACCGTGCAAGAACAAGTTCCGATAATCAGGCAGAATTCAAACAGAATCGAAGTGGCGCCCAGGACGCGCAACTTTGGAGGCAATTGAGAATTGAAAATTGAGAATTTGTCATTTGTCATTGGGGGAGGGCTTTT
>JBEKUQ010000502.1:0-3216 GCA_049514835.1 Verrucomicrobiota bacterium
GCCCGGCTGTGACAATGCATTTCATGATTCCCGGCGAAGGCAAAAGGAGCCGGTTGCAATGCGCCAAGACTAGCAAACTTCTTTGATCTTTGAACTGCAAACTTTAGATTGATGGCGATGAATGAGATTGTCGGCATTGATCTGGGCACGACCAATTCGCTGATCGCCACGGTGGATGCCGGCATCCCGTACGTGATCGCGGATGCGGAGGGAGAGCGGCTGACGCCTTCGGTCGTCCATTTTCCGGGAGCCGGCGCTGCGCCGCTGGTGGGGCGGGCGGCCGCCCGCCTGCGCGTGGTTCATCCGGCGCAAACGGTGTATTCCATCAAACGCTTCATGGGCCGGCGCGGGGCGGAAATCCCGCGCGAGGAAATGCTGGTCACCTATCCCGTGCGCGGCGAAGGGGCCGGGCCGGTCGGGGTGGAAATCCAGGGCCGGCGCTACCTGCCCGAGGAAATTTCGGCGGAGATTTTGAAGAAGTTGAAGGCGGGCGCCGAAGCCGCCCTGGGCAAAACGATCCACCGCGCCGTCATCACCGTCCCCGCCTATTTCAACGACGCGCAGCGCAACGCCACCAAAAAAGCCGGGGAGCTGGCCGGATTCACCGTCGAGCGCATCATCAACGAGCCGACGGCGGCGGCGCTGGCCTACGGTTTGGGCAATTTGACGGAACACAGTAAAATCGCGGTCTATGATTTGGGCGGCGGCACGTTCGACCTGTCCATTTTGGAGATCAGCAGCGGCGTTTTTCAGGTCCTTTCCACCAACGGCAACACGCGGTTGGGCGGCGATGATCTGGACAAGCGGCTGCTGGATTTCATAGTGGCAAAAATCAAGGAGGCGGGCGGCCCGGATGCGGCCGGCGATCTGCCCATGCTCTCGCGCCTTCGCGACGCGGCGGAGGCGGCCAAAATCCGCCTCTCCAGCGAGGAATCGGTGGAAATTTCCCTTCCCTTCCTCGCCCCGAATTTTCATTTTCATCACACCCTGGCGCGCGCCGCGCTGGAAGACCTCACCCGCGACATAATTGCCCGCACGCGCGAGCATTGTCTGCGCTCCCTATCCGACGCGAAACTGCAGGCGGCGGACCTGGATCAAGTCATCCTGGTCGGCGGGCAGACCCGCATGCCGCTGGTGCGGCGAATGGTGGGGGAAGTGTTTGGCTGCGCCGAATTCGAGGAAACGCGCGGCGAGGTGCGGCTGGGCGCCGGCAATCACCGCGCCGGCGGGCCGCGGCTGAACACGTCGCAAAATCCCGATGAGGCGGTGGCGCTGGGGGCGGCCATCCAGGCGGCGATTCTGGGCGGGGGCTTCAAGAACATGCTTCTGCTTGACGTGACGCCGCTATCCCTGGGCCTGGAAACCTTCGGCGGGCTGATGAACGTCATCATCCCCCGCAACTCGACCATCCCGGTCAAGGCCGGCGAACTGTTCACCACCGCCGTGGATTATCAGACGAGCATGTTGATCCACGTGCTGCAGGGCGAACGCGAGCTGGCCCGCGACAACTGGAGCCTGGGCCGGTTTGATCTGGAATTCGAGCGCGCGGCCCGGGGCGTGGCGCGCGTCGGCGTGCAATTTGAAATTGACGCCAACGGCCTTCTGCATGTGCTGGCCCGGGACACCAAAACCGGGCGGCAGAAGATGGTGGAGATGAAATCCGCGGTGGATGTCTCCGACGCGCAGGTGCAGGAAATGGTGGAGGTGTCCGTGGCCCACGCCTTTGACGATCTGAAGGCGCGGCAATGGATCGAAGCCAAATTGCGCGCCGAAGAAAACCTGGCGGCGACGCGCAAGGCGCTGGCGGATTGCGCCGCGGAAATTGAGGCCGATTACAAGGCCAAAGTCGAAGCCGCCGTCAAAGCGGTGGCCGAGCAAGCGGCGTTGGAGCAAGGCGATGCGGCCGCCCTCAAATCCGCCCTGGCCGCGCTGGACGAAGCGACGCAGCCGCTGGCCGATTTGCTCATGGAAAAGACGCTCGACGAGATGCTGCGCCAGCGCGGGCTAGTCAAATGATCTCCCGTCCCACTGGCAGTTGGTTTGGCAAAAGGAAAGTCTTAACGAGTTCGCGTTCACCGCACGCAATCATTCCAGGAAAACGTTTAAACCATTTGCCATCCGGCACTTCTGGATCAAGGTCGAGCCAATTGATGAACAGCACTAATTGATCAAGCGGGATTTCGCGTTTATCCACGCGGTTAACTAGATGATCGAGAAGGGCTGGAGGGAAGTTCTTGCGGCGAATTCTAGGCATGTGGTTGTTCGCCGTAAAACCCTCTCACAATTGCCTCCTTCAACACGGCTTTCTCATCGGGATCGTTCGATTCAACCATGCGTTTGGCCAGCGACCCGATTTCTTCAGCGGTAAGCTTGCGGTCACGCGCGCGAGGCTGCCGATGCCCCGGGCGGGGTTCCAGCCTCTCTGTCGCCATCTTTGTTTTCACCTCCATAAATTACAACGCTCGATGGGGAATGTAAAAATCTTTTAATTTGTAATATGTTAGTCGTGGGAGGGCTGACAAAGGCAGGGCGGGCAGTCCTGCCCGGCGTCTGGCTTTGGCAGAAGAATCAACGTCCCCCTACCATCGCGCGGCGGGCAGGGGACTGCCCGCCCGACCAACCGCCTCGCGGAGAGATTACAAAACTGTCATGTTTTGAGGGTTGTTTCTTTCTGGCCGCCGGGCAGAATGGCGGCTTATGAAACAAAGAATTTTTTCGTCAAGTCTGTTCATGGCCGCCGGAATCGGATTGTTGACAACCGGCATATTGGCCCAAACCACCCCGGCCGCCGAGCCGTACAAGATCCTCACCCTGACCCAGACCATGGGAAACGGGGGGATTGATTATGTGTATGCGGACAACGACGGAGGGCGCATTTATGTTCCGCGCGGCAGCCAGATCCTGGCCTTTGACCTGGGCACGGGCGCGTTGGTCGGCTCCAACACCATCCCCGGCGGTGGCCGAGCCGGACAAGGGGTGGCGGTTGACCCCAAAACGCACCACGGATTCAGCAGCAGCGGACCGGTCCGCATGTTTGACACCAAAACGATGGAACTGATCAAGGACATCCCGGTGGAAGGCCGGCCGGACGGCATTCTTTTTGAACCCATGACGGAACGAGTCTATGTGCTGAGCCACAGCGCGCCGAATGTCACGGTGATAGACCCCAAGGATGGTTCCATTGTCAGCACGATTGACCTGGGCGGCGCGCCAGAG
>JBEKUQ010000503.1:0-3215 GCA_049514835.1 Verrucomicrobiota bacterium
CGCCCGCGCAGTCCGGGCTTGCTGCGCCCGAGGACGGGCGCACTCCTCTGTCGTCCATCCTGCGGCCTTGGCAGTGAATCTTGAATTTGGAGTGCGGGAGCTTGCTCCCGCTTTCGGATCAGGCACGATTTTCGGGAAGCAAAGCGGTGCCGACCTGTCGGCACACACCAATAAGTCATCGGTTTCATTTCGAGTGAATGCGGTTCAGGCGATTTGCCAGTTCTGCTTGCGTTCGCTGCGCGGCCGGGCGGGGTTGGGAGGCGCAGCAGGGGTGTTGACGGGAGGCGAATAGACCGCGGGGGGCTGAATCAGTTCCGCCAGGATACGGGTTTGTTCTTCCCAGGACTGCATGAGGGCCGCAGCCGAGGAGGAACGGGCGCCGGCCGATTGCATCGGATGGTCGGACAACCGCAAGTTGACCGTGACCAGCACGAGCCAAAGCGCGGCCAAGCCAACCCAGGCGCGGCGGCAGGGCCAGATGAGTTCGCGCCAGACGTTGCGCGAGACCGTTTTCAACAGGGGCTGTCGCGCGGCAGGCGAGGCGGCGGCGAGAACGGCCCCGGCCCAGCGATGGCGCATGGCTTGAGGCGGCTGGATGTGCGCGAAATTTTTCTCCCAGCCGGCCAGCGGAGCGGCGAGGGCCTTGATCTCGCTGTAATAGTTCCGGCAACCGGCGCAGAGGGCGAGATGCTGCTCGGTGCCCGGCCGGTCTTGTTCGGGCAAGGCGCCGGCGGCAAGGAGGCAAATCTCCCGGCGGCGGCGGCGGCATTCATTCCAGAACCATTTCATATCTGTGTATCCCCTTTCAATTCGGGAAGGTTCATTTTCATTTTGCGGAGTTTTTCCAAGGCATGATGGAGGCGGGATTTGACCGTGCCCACCGAGCAGCCCAGAACCCGCGCCATGTCCGGCAGGGAGGCGTCCTGGAAAAAGCGAAGGAGGATGACGCGGCGATGTCGCTCCGGCAACTGGTCAACGCACCGGCGCAGCCTGGCGGAAAACTCGTTTTGGACCGCGTATTCAGAAGGCGAAGGCTCCGGGGAAGGAAGATTGACTTGCCGCGCGGCCAGAGCGTCGCGCCGGAAGGCCGGCAGCCAGGCCAGGGCGAGCGGACGGGAGCGGGCGCGCCGCGCCCATTTTTGACGGCGATGGAGGAGGATGGCGTAAAGCCAGGTGGAAAACCGGCAGGTCTCATCGTAACGGGCAAGGCTTTTCCAGGCTTGGACAAGGGTTTCGGAAATGAGGTCTTCCGCCGCGCTGACCTCGCCCGCGAGGGCGACCGCCTGCCGGAGGAGGCGGGGCTGGAGCGGCTCGATCAACTGGCAAAACGCCGGCGCGTCCCCGGCGCGGGCGCGCGCCAGAAGTTCGGCGGGAGCGGTTGTATCAATCCGGTCGTTGGTGATGACCATCTATGTATCAATCCCCGCGAAAAGGAAAAAGGTTCAAAATATCGGCGGCGTCCTGATTTGTTGTAGTGTCGAGTCTGTGGCTCGAAATCGGCGCACAGCGCCGACACTACATCAATCAAAATAGGACACTCCCAGAATATCGGCTGCACTCCAAAAAGGAATTGGCCAGCCTCATCCCCGGCATGTTATAGTTCCCACGTGGAAATGATTGGGCAATTGAGCAGTCCTCCGATGGCCCGAAGGCTCGGCGATGCCGTTCATGTGTCAGCCTTGCTGCGCAGGATGTGCCGGATGAGCGGTTGCTCGGAGGATCGTGCTGGCGAATGGCTGCTCAAATGTGCCGTGCGCCGGGGGGCCAGCCATTACGAGCGCGATTTTTCCGAAGACCTCCCGCCTGACGATCCCGGACTGAGTGATGAAGAAGTCGCGGTGGCTTTGTGCCTTGGCCAGCATCCCTACAACCCGACATTCATACGCGCCGCCGCCCAATTGTTGAGTTCACCGCGCACCGACGCGCCCAAACTCGCCAGACTCGCGGTGATGGAAAGGGTGGAACCGGTCTTGCTCCACATCGCCGCCATTGCGGCGCGCTTCGCCCCGAAGGAGCCGCCCTGGTCGTATCTGCTCCGCCACCTGCCGCAGCGGTTGTCTTGCCCGCCAGATGCACTCCCCCATTGGTCCCGCTTTGTCAGCCAAACCGGCGTTACCTCTTTCGCGGGCGGCCCGGACATCAAGTGGCTCCGGCGCCGCGAGCCTGCCGCATGAGCAACCCGCTGCGCATTCTCAGAACACTCGACCAGCATCTCGCTTTGCCTGCTGAAATTACGCTTTTTGGACGTTCGGCACTCGCGTTGGGCTATTCGCACGCGCCGGATCATTTTCACAATACGCAGGATGTGGACGGCATTCTGCCGCTGGCTTGGCTGCAACCGCCCGACGCGCACGAAGACTTCTGGCAGGCCGTGCAACGCACAAATACTGAATTGGAGCCGGATGGTCTTTACCTGACCCACCTTTTTCGCGAAACCGATGTCATCCTGCAACCGGACTGGCTCGACCGGCGTTTGCGGCTCGAAGCGGGTTTGCGGAAGTTGGTGGTTTTCCGGCCAGCAACGGTTGACCTTATCTTGACCAAGATGGCGCGCGCGGATGAAGATGATTTGCAAGACATCCGATTTTTGCTCCAGCAGGATCGCTTGACCAGGGACCAAATGGAGAAGGCCTTTGCCCGCGCCCGCGTGCCGGACGTGCCGGAGATTCAGGGATTATTCAATCGGGCGCGTCCCAAAGTGCTCGCCTTGGCTGCCCAGTGACTGGAGCTTTCGGCCACGCTGACCTCTCGCAGTTCATCAACGAGGACTTGAACCGCTGGTGGTGAGTCGTTTGCGCCAGTTTTCGACGGCGGCGGCACGGGTGGCGGAGCCGGCCCACGGGTCAACGTCGAAGGCATCGCCGAGCTGGAGACGGAGGGCGTTGGCGGCCTGGATGCGCGCGGCCAGGCGCGGGTCGTTCAAGCCGTCCAGCAGGGCGGCGGGCTGGCGCGAGGCCAGCGCGCGCAGTCGTTGCCCGGCGGCCCGCGCCATCGGTTCATCGCGCTCGGCGCAAAGGTCAAGCAGTTGCGCGGCGCACTGACGCGGCGCGTCGGCGTTGGTGGAGGCGAGAAGCTGGTCAACCTCAGCGAGCTTCTTCTGGAGGAGGTCGCGGCGAAGCAAGGAATCCTTGGCCGCGGAGACGCCGTTGGTCAGCCATTGCAGGAATTCGGCGGCCGGTTGGAAACCGGTGGCGCGCCGGACCTCCTCGCCGGCG
>JBEKUQ010000504.1:0-3196 GCA_049514835.1 Verrucomicrobiota bacterium
CTGGCCGGCGGCGGCCGCGGCGGCGGACCGGTTTACGCCGTGAACGTGGACAACCAGCAGGAACGGCTGATCACCAATGCCGTCAGCACGGTCATCAGTTGCGACGAAACTTACGGTTTCATCGTGCTGCGCGGCGATGCCGCCCTTGATCCGTCGGGCCGGACCCGGCCGCCGCCGGCCCGGCCTTATGTTTCCCAGCTTCAGCGCATGTTTCCCGGCAAGAAACTCGAAGACCTCACGCCCGACCAGCAATACTCGGTGCAGAAGGAGGAAGGCCTGGCGCGCATGACGCTCAACCCGGCGCCGGCCGCCTGCACCTTCATCAACCTCAAGACCGGCGCGCGCCTCACCGGCGGTTACCAATACGGCAACCTGGACCATCAGCAGTTTAATCCCGCCGACCCCAACTTGCTGCTCTACGCCCATGAAGGCACCTGGCACGAGGTGGACCGCACCTGGACCATCCGCACCGACGGCACCGGCATGAAACTGGTCCATAAACGGGCGATGGACATGGAAATCAACGGCCACGAGTGGTGGAGTTTCGACGGCAAGACGGTGTGGTTCGACCTGCAAACGCCGCGCAGCCAGGACTTCTGGATCGGCGGCGTGAACATCGCCACGGGCCGGGAAACCCGCTACCACATCACCCGCGACACTTGGGGCGTCCATTTCAACAGCTCGCGCGACGACAGACTTTTTTGCAGCGATGGGGGCGATCCTTCGCAGGCCGCCTACTCCACCAACGGCATGTGGATCAACCTCTTCCGCGTGCGGCCCGGCGGGACGGTTGTCAACGAAAGACTGGTGAACATGACCCGGCACAACTACGTGACGGGCGGCGGCCGTGGCGGTGCCGAGCCAAACTCCTCCATCACGCCCGACAAGAAATGGGTGATCTTCACCGGCCAGTTCGCCCCCGGCCAGCGCCACGTCTATGCCGTCCAAATCGCCAAGGCAAAGTGAACGGACAACCACGAATGGCGGATGGGACGGATATTCCGCCGCGCCGCAGCGCCGCAACCAAAGCGAGGATGGAGGTTGGAAAAAGAAGGCGGGCAGTCAGGGGAGTGATTGTCATGGGAATGCGAAGGAGGAACCGATGACAGAATCATGGCAGGACATCCGCTCCATCCGTGGCTCAAGTACTTTGGCTGCCACTCCGCCCCTCTGCGCTCTCCGATTGCTCCCTGTTCAGAATCTTCCCTCCTCCATCCTCGCACTCTGCCGCGACTCCGCCACTCTGTTCTACCGCCTGCCCGCCTGTCGTCTCGCTGACGGTTTCCAACGGCGCGCTTCACTTGCTGGGCAACCAGGCCACCTTCACTTCACCTTCGACTTCCTTGAACTCCGGATCGCCCGTCACCACTTCCGCGTTCCTGAGCTTGGCCAGGGCGGCGGCGAAGCAGTTGGCGTAGGCCATTTTCTTCGCCGCTTTGAGCTTCGCGGCTTCCCGGACCAGTTGCAGGTCATCGCCGGCCGGCACCAGTTCGATGGCCAGCGTGGCGAGATCGGCCGCCTTTTGTTCGGCGACCGCCTCGCCCTCGGCGCGCGCGATGGCGTAGTAAATCTCACCCCAGTTCACCACGCACAGGAGCAGTTTGTGCTTGTCCCCGGCCGCTTTGAGCAGGAGCTTCTCGACTTGTTCCGCCGCCGGTTCGTCCTGCAAGAAGGCCATCAGCGCCCAACTGTCCAGGACCTTGGTGGCCATATTACAGATCCCGCTCCTTTTTGCGTTCGTTAACGAAGACCTCCATGGCCTGGCTCCCCTTGAGGGAGCCGCGCAGGCTGCGAATGTGCCTGGCCGTGAGCGGCTTGATCAGGATTCCCT
Source organism: Verrucomicrobiota bacterium (assembly GCA_049514835.1). Classification (GTDB taxonomy): domain Bacteria; phylum Verrucomicrobiota; class Verrucomicrobiia; order Limisphaerales; family Palsa-1400; genus JBEKOF01. The sequence continues at coordinate 1,832 of JBEKUQ010000504.1, forward strand.
GGGGCGTGGATTGCACGCAGGCTCTTGTTCCTTCCTCGATTTCAAACTCCTTGCGGAGCCGGCGCGGGATCACCACCTGGCCCTTGACAGAGAAGTAAACCGTGTCTGTTTTGGTTGCCGCATTCATACCGGAAGACTACATCATTATAAAAGTAAGTCAAGAGATCTTTTGTTGGATTCGAGAAATTGGGTTTCCCTTCGCCAACACGAATCAACTTTCCGCCTCTCTGCGTACTCCGTTGGCTCCTGTTCCAAACTGTTGATCCCTCCCTTCCTTGAACCCTCACCTCACCCTGACCCTCTCCCCTCCCGTCGGACGGGAGCGGAGAGGGAACAGCAGACGGATACGAGTTGTTCCAACGAAGTCTTTCGAGCGGCGGCAGGCTTATGGTCGCAATCCAATCTTTCTTGAGGTTGATCGCCGGCGCCCAATTGGCATTCACGGTCGCGCGTCGTCAGTTCTTCGCCGAGGTCCGTTGGGCCATCCACTGCCAGTCCAGTTTGTCCTTGGGATCGGTGATGTTGGCGCCGCCGGTGCCTTTGGGCGTCGGGCCAATCCAGCGGTGCGTTTCCGCATGGCCGTCGGCAAAGGAAAATCCGCAGCCGGCGTTGTGGTAGTAGCCCGGCGCGTCGAACCATTGCGGTTCAGGAAATATGAAGCCCGGAGTCTCCATCCCGAAGGCAAAGGCCGCGTCGTTCAGCCCTCTCGGATCCTCGTCCACCAGCACCCAGAGCATGGACGGGCCGGGTTTGTTGATCGCGGTCGTTTTCCCGTAGGTGTGCCAGGGCGAATCGCGCCGGTGGTTATGCTGGTTGTTCAGCCACGGGCCGTTGACCGAGAGGGTTGGCACGCCGAAGTGCGGGCCGCCCGCGTCGAACCCAGGATCAATCGTCCCCACCGCCTGGCTCATGGAGAAAGTGCGCGCCGCAGGCACGGTCATGTTCAACAGCCCCGCGTTGGTTCCCTGGTATCTGCCCTGGCGCAGGTCCGATGGGCAGCGAAAAAGTTTCAAGTTCCCCGACAAATAGGCGATGAGCAACGAGCGCGACTGGTCCGCCAGCACGTCGGGATCGAATTCGTGCGGCTGGCCAATGCCGGCCTGTCCCGGACACCAGTTGTAGCCGGGAATCGTGTTCCCGTCGTCCGGGTTGGGCGGAAAGAAATCGTGGTTGTCGTCCGTGTAAAGGAACATCGCCACCATCATTTGTTTGCCGCTGCTCAGGCAAGACGCCCCTTGCGCCTTGGCTTTGGCTGCGGCCAAAACCGGCAGCAACAACGCCGCCAGAATCCCGATGATGGCGATGACGACCAGCATTTCCACCAGCGTGAACCCGGCGGCGTGGCCGTGCCTGCTTTCCGCGCGG
>JBEKUQ010000505.1:0-3178 GCA_049514835.1 Verrucomicrobiota bacterium
TCGCTCAATTGCCGCACATATTCATCCGGCCGCAGCGGAACGTTGGTGACAAAGACAAAAAAATAGCCGCTGGCCAGCGTCCCGAGGATGAAATAAACCGTCAGCGCAAACACCGCCAGCGCCATGCCAATGACCCGGGGCACCACCAGATAATGAATGGGATCAATCCGCAGCGCCTCCATCGCCTCCACTTCTCCCAGCGCCCGCGCCGTGCCCAGCTCGATGACGTTGCGCGTGCCCGACCACGCCAGTGCCAGCATCGCCGTCAAGAGCGGACCCAGTTCCCGCACCACCACCGCCACCATGATCGGCCCCATTAACAAGGTCGCTCCCACCTGGTTCAACCGTGTGATCGTTTGCCCCACCACCACCAGGCCCAACGCCACCGAAATAAACATAAACATCGGCAGCACCTGCGTGCCCGTCCGCGCCTGTTCCTGGTGGATGGCCGGAAACGTCACATCCCGCGCCGCGCCGAATTTGGTCACCATCACTCCCAGCGTGATCAGCGCAAACGCCCCCAGCCCCCGCACCGTCGCCCATAAACCGAACAGCGCCCGCCCCACATAATCCGCGTAAAATAACGACGGCGGCGGGGGCAGCAAAGTGCGCTCCGGAGAGTTGTCCGGCATTTCTGGATTCTTCTCGCCCATTGCAAAATCATAGTGATGCCGGCGCGCCGGGTCAAAATTATTCCCCGCGCCATCCTCAGCGCATCATCCGGCCCAGCCACCGCCCCAGTCGTCCAAGAATTCCGAGCGGCTCCTCCGGCCGCCGGGCGGCCTGAATGCGGAATTGTGTCAACAATTGCTGCCGCGCCGTCGTGGCGAAACCAATGTCAATCCCGATCCCCAACAGGAACCATAATACCAGGACGGCGGCACCGGATGGTATGCCGCCCATCGCCCCTATCAAGCCAATCAACAACCACGGCAGCACCAAAATCCGCGCCACCGTTTCTCCGGCCGCCGTACGCGGTCTTTTCTCCAACATGGCCCGCCACATCCCCACCCACCCGATGGCCAGCGCATCTGCCGGCAGCATGATCATTCCGCAGATGACGCAACCGATAAAATTGCCTTTGGCCTCCTCGGTGTTTCCGGTGGCCGGACTCATGCTCAAGGCGATCAAAACGACATCCAACGCCAGAACCGCGACGAGAGGCGCGAGAAATCTTCGGCGCAGCGCCAGCCATTGTCCCGCGATGATGTCCTTTTCCGACAGCGGCGTGCAGGACAGAAGATACTCCAGCGCGCCGCTGCGCCGCTGCTCGCTCAGATGCCAACCGGCTTCCGAGGCAATCCAAAATTTCAGCACGGCATGATTGAGCACAATGGTCATGACAAAAATCGGCATTGAATCAGGCAGGTGAATATCTGAAAAGAACCAGACCCAAATCCACCCGCAACCGATCAGACCGAGCACGGCCCACACCGAAATCTGTCCCAGCCGGTTGCGGCTGACCAGCCAGAGGAACGGATTGGTTCCGATCAACCGCAGCCGCAGCGCCTCGCGCGCCGCCGGCGGCCCGTAAGTCCATTGCCGCAGACGCGCGCTCCACCGCGTCTCCGCTTTGGCCGGTTTATCCTGCCAGCAGCGGGGCAGGGCCAGGCTGGCCAGCGCCAGAAACAGCCAGGCCACCAGATGCACCAGCGACAGAGACTGCCAATAAGAATTATGGCGCGTTCCAATCGCGCCGGCCTGGGTGAATGCCCAGGCCGGATTCAACAACTCAAGCGGCGCCGCCCATGCGAAGCAATGTTCATATCGCAGCAGCACAGCCAACCCCGGAATTCCGGCGAAGAAAAACAGGAGCAATGCCGTGGCGCCGCCGGTGGCGCGCCGCGCATCGCGGCTGAACGTGGAAACGAACAGGCCCGCCGCCTGCGAAAAAAAGAAAATATTGAGCAACGCCAGCGCCGTTCGCCACAGTTCCCCCGCGCTCACCCCGCCGATCACCCAGGCGCAACACACCACCGGCACCGCCGCCAGCAGGCCGTAGAACGATTTGACAGAGTTGGCGCATAGCTTTCCCAGGGCCACGTCATAGCCCTTCAAGTCCGTCAGGAAAAGCAGCCCCAGCGTTCCTTCGCGTTTTTCCTCGCTGACGCAATCCACCGTGTTGCGCGCCAGCCCGATGCAGTACAACAAACCCACCCACGCCAGCGAAGTGAAGACCACCCGTCCGCCTTGCACGCGGCCAACGAATCCCGCCGCGTTAACCACCACCATCAGATAACTCCCCAGGCCAACGGCGCCCAGCGCTGTCAAGAACCGCCCGAGGTAAAACATCCTGCTCCGCGCCGCAACGCGCAGTTCGCGGGCCACAATGGGCAGCACGGTCATGTCACTTGCTGATGCCCCGTTCGCTGGCGCGGATGAATTCCACCAGATGCCGCACCTCCGGCAGCGCCGGCAGTTCCGCCTCGATGCGCGCGAGCGCGTTGGGAATCGTCAGCCCCTCGCGAAACAGGATTTTATAGCTCTGTTTCAGCGCCGCCTGCGCCTTCGCCCCAACCCCGTTCCGCTCCAGGCCGACTTTATTGACTGTGCGCGTTTTCGCCGGATTGCCGTCCGCCAGCATGTAAGGGGGCACGTCCTGCACCACTTTGGAACAGCCCCCGATGATGGACATCGTGCCAATCCGGCAAAACTGATGCACGGCCGCCAAACCCCCGATCACCGCGTAATCCTCCACCACGATGTGTCCGGCCAGCGTCGCCACATTGGACATGATGATGTGATGGCCCAGCCTGACGTTGTGCGCGATATGGCAGTAGGCCAAAATATGATTGTGCGAACCGACCATCGTGACTTCTCCGTCTCCCGTGGCACTGTGGATGGTCACATATTCCCGGAATGTGTTGTGGTCCCCAATTTGCGTCCGCGTCACGCCGCCCTTCCATTTCAAGTCCTGCGTTTGCAGTCCGATGCTGGCGAAGGGAAAGATCTCGTTGCCTTCCCCAAGCACGGTGTGGCCGTCAATAACAACGTGCGAATGCAGGCGGCAGTTTTTCCCCAGCACCACTTTCTCACCAATCACACAAAATGGCCCGATGACGCAGCCCTCGCCAATCTGCGCCCTCGGATGTATTACCGAGCTGGAATTCATTCGATCTTTTGGTTTGCACGCTGGCAGCGTTTTTGCTGTCAAATCCGCAATCCGCAATCCGCAATC
>JBEKUQ010000506.1:0-3178 GCA_049514835.1 Verrucomicrobiota bacterium
GCGCCTCCGGCCATGATTCGATAGCCGTCAGGACCCTCATTGAAGCACCATTCTTTGACATTTCCCGCCATGTCATACACTCCCTGGCGGGTTATTCCCTGGAAGGTCCCGACGGGTGCAGGACCCTTCCCTCCAAAGTTGCTTCGAGGGATGATGAAACTGACATCATGATAAACCGGATTCACGGCCGCCGAGCACCAATGGTAAACGGTGGGCAGGCGCTTGCCGGCGAACTCGGCGTAGGCGGCCGCCTCGTACCAACTGACGCCGGCGACCGGATAGTCCTCCTGGCCTTTCGGGAAGTCCCCGTCTTTCCAGGTGGCGGGGCCGGGCTGACCCGTCTGATCCACGAACAGCTTCATCGCCGCCTGCCAATTGAGTTCCACGCCATCCTTGACGAACTTATGTTTCCAGTACTCCGGCTTCCGGTAGCCGCCGGCTTCGACGAATTCTCCATATCGCCGATTGGACACTTCATATCGGTCCAGCAGAAAATCGGACAGATTCATCGCCGGCATTGCCTTGCGATCGAACTGTTGCAGGTTTGGTGCAACTCGTCCTCCCTCAATCCGCACCATGCCAGAAGGAATGATCCCAATCTTGTCCAACGTCACCTTCAGCTCAACGGGCTTTCGACCGGCGGGCAGCGCGCCCTCTGCAACTTCGTATCCGGGCAGGATGATTTTCCATCGCTTGAAGCCCTGCGGCACCTTCATCTCGTTGAGGGGGGACTTGCCGATGCTCTCCCATTCAGGGCTGAGGTCCAGGTAATCTCTGAGGAAGACTTGGGCGCCCGCGGGCGTGGTTTCGACCGAGATCGCGCCGACCACCCTTGCCGAGAGCGCCTGGAACTGGGGATTGTCCGCCATCGAGGGCCGGGCCTGCTCGACCAATTTGAAAGCGGCCGTGTAATCATCCTTGTCGAGTAACTGCTCGATTTCGGGCAGCGCCGTTTCCAGCGCCCAGTTCGCCTTCCGCAGGCTCCCACGTTCCTGCTCCGCCTGCCGCGCCCGCCGGGCCTGCCACACGCTGAGCGTCGTCCCCAGAATCAGCAGCACGGCGAACGCCGCCGCCGCGCCAAACACCAGTCTGTTCCGACGAAAGGCCTTCTGGAACTTGTAAACCGCGCTGGGCGGCCGCGCCAGCACCGGCTCGTGGTTCAAGTGCCGCAGGACATCGAATACCAGCCCGTTGGCCGTTTCATAGCGACGGCTCCGGTCCTTCTCCAAACATTTCATCACGATCCAATCCAGATCTCCTTCCACCAGATGCACCAGTTTGGGCGGATCGGTCTGGCGGCGCTGGGCCGTCGTCGTCAGCTCGCCTTCGTCCATGGTGGTCAGGCGGTTGCTCGGCCGCCGCGGTTCCTGCTCCCGGATCGTCCGCCGCATTTCGTCCAGCCCTTTGGCCAGCAATTCCTTCGAGTCAAACGGCGTCTGCCCTGTCAACAATTCGTAGAGCAGCACCCCCAGACTGTAGATGTCGCTGCGCGTGTCCACATCCAGGCTGGTCAACTCCGCCTGCTCCGGACTCATGTAGGCCGGCGTGCCGATGAACTGCTCAAACGCCGTGAATACCGTCTTGTCCGTCAGCCGTCCCAGCGTCGCCTTGGCAATGCCAAAATCAATCACCTTCGGCACCGCCGCCCCGTCATTGATCGTCACCAGGATGTTCGACGGCTTGATGTCCCGGTGGATGACCCCTTTCTGGTGCGCGTGCTGGATGGCCTGGCACACCTTCATGAACAAGTCCAGCCGCGCGCGGGTGGACAGGCGCTGCTGATCGCAATAATCGGTGATTTTGGTTCCGCGCACCAACTCCATCACAAAATAAGGCCGCCCCGTTTCCGTCGCCCCGGCGTCCAGAACCCGGGCGATGTTCGGATGGTCCATCAGCGCCAGCGCCTGGCGCTCCGCCTCGAACCGGGCGATCACCTGTTTGGTGTCCATGCCCAGCTTGATGACCTTGAGGGCCACGCGACGCCGAATGGGCGCTTCCTGATCGGCCATATAAACCACACCGCAACCGCCTTCCCCGATTTGCTGGAGGAGCTTGTAGGGGCCAATCCGGTCGCCTGGCTTTTCCGACAAGGGAAGCGAAGGCGGGATGGCTCCGCCAGACATTGCCGCTGCGTTGGGGACTGCGAGCGCTGGTTTTTCCAAAAAGTCACCTTCTCCTTCATTCACGCGAAGAAGTTCGTCGAGCCGCCGGCGCAAAGCGACATCACCGGCGCAAGCTTCGTCAAGGTAAGCAGCGCGCTCACCGCCGGCCAACCGGCGGGCGGCGCTAAAAATGGCCACCTCATGTTCCGGGAGATCATTCATGGGACATCGGCATATTCCTACATCCTAAACGTAAAACCGGCGCAAAAGGCGCAAGGCAATTTGAATTATTCACACGGCCCAACGCTGCACCCGCTGAGCCATCGCAACGCAGAAACATTACACCACATTTCGCCTTCCTGCCGGGGGAATCGGCAAAAGCCAGAATTCCTCCTGCTGGCGATTGGTAATCCGTCGGTGACGCAGGGCAAAGGCAGGGCGAGACTCCGCAAAGAAAAGCGGGCCGATGGATGAGCAACATCGCGCAAAGACCTGGTTTGATCTTTTACCTTTTATTTTACTGCTTGGGGAGCACATGCGCCCCGCATGTCGCGGCCGGCGCCCCCGCCGACCGCTCTTTTCCCCTTCAACCTCAAATCTCCCGCCCAATCAAAAGCGAAAAGCCCTCGGTTCCAGCGCGCAAGACAAATCCTTTCAAAGGGTAGGGGCGTCGCGCTGCGACGCCCGGACGGCGCGGCGCGCCGTCCCTACCTGCGGAAATGAAGTGTTTTTTCCTGCGCCCTCTGCCCGGGCGCATCTTGATACCACCACCACGCGATTCTTCTCCCTCTCCTTTACAAGCTTGTGGAGGAGAGCAACTACACACCCTGCGGGTGCGCTGTTTATGGAGGAAAGTCGCTTTGGGTAACTGATTGACGCACGACAACATACAAACGACTTTCTTAGAAGGGAGAATCGTTCGCCGTCTCACTGAAAAACCCGCGACTGCATTAGTTCGCCAACCACCCGCCAACCCGTGGCCACCGGCCGCTGTCCCCTCTCCCTCCGGGAGAGGGCCAGGGTGAGGGGCATCCCCAATCCTGAAACTGAAATCTCGACCAACCCGCGACTGCGTT
>JBEKUQ010000507.1:0-3174 GCA_049514835.1 Verrucomicrobiota bacterium
CAGTGCGTTGACTCGTTGGGAAGATCAACATCTCCTGGACAACCCCAAAGAAGACTTGCTGCCGCGCCATAAGGCGACTGTCGAGCGTTTGCTGCAATTTGGCAAACTGCTTTCATCGGTCGTGGATCAGCCCGACTTTCCAGACAAACAACTGGCGGCGATGGTTTCGGCAACCCGACAGATGCTGCAAGACAAACTGGTGATGTGGCACGGCACGATGAGCCACGCGCAACGGGAAAACATACTTGCGGCTGTCTTCCATGAGTCCTGAACTGGAGCGGCTTCTGGCCGCCCTTTACGAGCGCGACACTTGCGAGCCGTGCCAGCGCGCCCAACGAGAGACAACATTTCGACGGCTGGTGGACGAAGCGCTGGCCAAGAAAAACGGGCTCTCCAGTCAAGAACTTATGGAAGCCATTCATTCGCGGTATGTCGAATTTCGGAGATCCCGGCGGAAGCCAACGGCTCTTCCGCCAAGTGCATAAGGGGGGCATTTCCGCCAGTTGTGATTTTCCTCCTGCCGCGGTTTCCTGCTGGCGATGCGCCCTACCGGGGTGCCGCATTGGTGTCCAGTTCCGGCCAGCCGCCGGCGTTCCAACGCAACGGAATGATGGCGAGCACGGAACCGCGCCGGCGGGTGCCGTCGGCTTCAAAATGGCAACTGAACCAGTTGGTGCCGTTGTCAACCATGATTCCGGCGTGGCCCGGCCCGACCAGCGGCCCGGTGGTGTCCAGAAACAAGCTGCCCCCTCCGTCAAGCAGGTTCGTTCCGTCCTTGTCCAGATACGGCCCGTTGATCTGTTGGCTGCGGCCGAGGCGGATGTTGTAGGTGCTGTTTGACCCGCGGCAGCACATCCCCCAATCCACAAACAAATAATAATAGCCGCCCCGCTGGTACAGGTAGGAGGCCTCAATGGAGTCGTAATGGGCGAGCGACAGGACCGGATAATCCGGCGTGATGCGCTTGCCGCTGTCCCGATCCAGCTCGATCATGCGGATGCCGCTCCAAAAGGAGCCGAACGAGAGCCAGAGACTTCCGTTGGTGTCGTGGAAGATGGCCGGGTCAATGGTGTTGAAATCATCCTGCGGCCCGGACTTGATGACCAGGCCCTCATCGGTCCACCGATAGGCGGGGTCGGCGGGGTCCAGGGTGGCATTGACGGCCAGGCCGATGCCGGAAGTGTTTTTGCCAAAACTGGACGCCGAGTAATAGAGAAAATACTTGTCCCCCACGCGCGCCACGTCCGGCGCCCAATAATCCAGACGCCGGTTGGCCGGGACATTCTCCACCACCCAGGCCGGCGCATTGGTGAAGACCGCCGGGCCGCGCTCCCAATTCACGAGGTCTTTTGAGTGATAGGACGGGACACCGCGACCGGTGTAAAAAACCCAAAACTCGTCCTTGCACTTCACAATGGTGGACGGGTCATGCACGGTGACATTCTGGATGACGAACGGCGCCAGCGGCGAAGGCGCGGCGGAATGGGTCGCGGGCGGCGGGCCTGGAGGGCCTTGCGCGCGCGCCGGCGGCCCCGCCGGGCGCAGGCACAGCGTCAATACTATCCCGACGGCAAAACTTCGCGCGCGGTTGGAGGATTTTTTGATCATGGGCCTGGTTTTCAAGGGTTCTTGCGCGGCGCCAGCCTGAGGTCGTTGAACCGGATGGCGCCCGTCTCGGCCAGGGTGATCACGAGCCGCCATTGCGGGGCGGGTTGCCGGGCCTGGAGGGCGAGATGGTATTGTGTCCACGGGCCGCCGACTTCCGGGAGGGTGGCCCGGGCCGCCACCGTTTTGGCGTCCGGACTTTCCAGCGAGACGGTCAGCGCGAAGCGTTGGCCGGCCTCGGTTGCGGCGGAAAAGGTGAGATCGAACCATTGGCCGCCCTGCAGATTGGTTCCGGCAATGGCAGTGCTGATCAGGCCGGCCCGATGGCCTGTATTCTTGACTGTGAGCCGCCATGAATTTGTGTTCGGCCCGTCCGGGGGCGCGGCGGCCTCCGGCGCTATTTCGACGACCGCGCCGCCCTCGGCCATCGGTTGCCAGCCGGAGCCATCGCCGGCGGGCGCGGAGCGCACCTGCGCCGCCAGCGCGCAGAGAAGGATGGCGGAGGCCCCCTGGCAGATTTTCCTCAAAATGTTCGGCGATGTGATCACACGATTCGGCATGACGGGCGCCGGGTCTTTGGCGCCGTCAATCATATATGCTGATGGTTCGAAATTACGTCTTCTTCCGAATGCGGGCAACGCAAAACGGGAAATCGGGCGCGGCCGAGCCACACGTTTGTTACAGATTTGTCACCGTGCCGCCATTGTGTGCGACCAGGTTTTCGAGGAATCATGGAGGAGTGAAAGCCAAAGTTCTGGTGGTGGATGATGAGCCGGATGTCCTCGATCTGGTCAGTTACAATTTGGGCCAGGCCGGCTTCCTGGTGGAGACGGCGGTGGACGGCGCGGACGCCTTGAGAAAGGCCCGTTCGGCGTCGCCGGACTTGATTTTGCTGGATTTGATGCTGCCTGAAATGGACGGTTTGGAGGTTTGCAAATTGCTGCGGCGCGACCCAAAGACCAACGGCATACCGATCATCATGCTGACGGCGCGCGCCGGGGAGATTGACCGCATCGTCGGGCTGGAACTGGGGGCGACGGATTACGTGCCCAAGCCGTTCAGCCCGCGCGAGCTGGTCCTGCGTGTCAAAAAGAGGCTGGAGGAGCGCCAGGCCCTGGCCGCCCCGCGCAACGCGTTTTCCTTTGGGCCGCTGCAGTTGGACGTGTCGCGTCATGTGGTGACGGTCAAGGGCAAGCGCATCGAGCTGACCGCGACGGAATTCAAACTCCTGGTCGTGCTGGTCCAGCGCATCGGCCATGTGCAGTCGCGCGAACAATTGTTGCGCGACGTGTGGGAGTACGAGACGCACATTGACACGCGGACCGTGGACACCCACATGCGGCGTCTTCGTGAAAAGCTGGGCGTGGCGGCGAAGTATCTGGACACCGTGCGCGGAGTGGGCTACCGGTTTCTGCCGGAGTGAGGGGAAAGCCCGGCCGGGTGGCTTCACAGATGCCGGCCCGGCTCGCAGAGCTCCGGCTGGCCGGGATCCTGGATTGTCCAATCGGGGCCGGCTTTTTTCAATTGGAATTTCTGGGCGACGCCTTGCCCCTCGTAGGAAAGGAGGAT